>NZ_JACGMO010000075.1:0-36928 GCF_015354745.1 Micromonospora sp. S-DT3-3-22 | reverse complement strand
CGCCGAGGCCCGCCCGGTGGGCGCGGCACCGCCGACCGGGGCCCGGCCCGCCGGGGCCGCGCCCCGGGCGTCACCGCCCCGTCGGGGGTACCCGTCGTCCGCCCCCGGTCCGGGGCCGCCGTTCGAACCCGGTACCTGGGCCCGCGCACGCGGGGAACTGGGATCGCCGTACGAGTTCATTCCTCACACCCTGCCGGTCGCGGTGGGACGCGGGGGCGTCACCACCGGGTTGCCGTGAGTTGACACACGCGTCGGGAGGCCGGCGCGGAGCCGGGGACGCGCTGCAAATTCCACATCTTTCGGGCCATTCGGGCCGAGGGACCGCCGGTCACGGTGACTGTGTCGTACGCCACCCGAGTCGACCGGATCAGCCAGGTTCACCGTTGCGCCTCTCGCCTTCGTCCCTGCGTCGCAGCGGTGGCGGCCTCCGCCGCACCCTGCTCCGGGCCGCCCTCGGCCAGCCCGTCCCGGCCGAGCAGGAACTGCTCGACGAGATGGTTCCAGTCACAGCCGAGGCACACCTCCACCACGAAGACCTGGAACTCACGCAGCGTCATCGCCAACACGGGCAATTCGGCCAGGGAACGCGCCTGGCCGGCCGACTGCCTGAGTTCGTCCCCGTAAATGTAGTGGACGTGGATCAGGTTCTCGCTCCGGCAGATCGGACACCGCTGCTCGGTCGGTTCGCCGTGGAAGCGGGCCGCGTTCTTCAGGTACGGCGACGCGTCACAGACGTCGTACGTGCCGACCCGCCCGGCGTGGAGGTCACGCAGCACTGCCCGCTTCTGGAGCGAGTAGTCGACCACCTGGCGAGACGTACGCATGCGGCAAAGGGTACGCGCTCCGGTCGGGTGGGGCGACCACCGTCACGATCCGTGAAGAGGTCGGCGCGCAACGGGGGTTTGCCCGGACGCCGATCGAGGTACTAACGTGCGATGTATCGGTCCGATACATCGAGGCGGTTGACCTTCCGCCCCGAGAGCAGGGGAAGGGTGGCCCGTGCTGGAACTCGCCATCCTCGGCCTCCTCCAGGAGTCCCCGATGCACGGCTACGAACTCCGCAAGGAGCTCGCCGCCAAGCTCGGCGCCATCCGGGCGGCGATCAGCTACGGATCGCTGTATCCGACCCTGCGCCGGTTGCAGGCGGCGGGTTGGATCACCGAGGCGGCCGGGACACCCGCCACCGCCGAGGAGGTCCCCGCGCTGACCAGCCGGCGCGGTCGGGTGGTCTACAAGATCACCGCAGAGGGCAAGGAACGGTTCGCCCAGCTGATCGCGCAGGCCGGGCCGGAGACGTACGACGACACGGGTTTCGGCGTGCACTTCGCGTTCTTCGCCCGCACCGACCAGGCGACCCGACTGCGCATCCTGGAGGGTCGCCGCCGCACGATCGAGGAACGTCGCGAAGGACTTCGGGACGTGCTGGGCCGGGCGGCCGAGCGGCTCGACGCGTACACCCTGGAACTGCAACGCCACGGCCTCGACGCCTGCGAGCGTGAGGTCCGCTGGCTGGAGGAGCTCATCGCCAACGAGCGCTCCGGCCGTGCCCCGACCGCCCCGCGACCCGGGGTGGCCGACGGTCCCCGAGACAACAACAGCCCGCCTCCGCCTGGAGAGTCCAGGAAAGAGCGGCCGTGATGAAGAAGAAGGAGGCAGACGCTATGGGCTCCGTCCGCGTCGCCATCGTCGGTGTGGGTAACTGCGCCTCGTCCCTCGTGCAGGGCGTGGAGTACTACCGCAACGCCGACCCGAACGACCGCGTCCCGGGTCTCATGCACGTCACCTTCGGCGACTACCACGTCTCGGACGTGGACTTTGTCGCGGCGTTCGACGTGGACGCCAAGAAGGTGGGCATGGACCTCGCCGAGGCGATCGTTGCCAGCGAGAACAACACCATCAAGCTCTGCGACGTGCCGCCCACCGGCGTCACCGTGCAGCGCGGCCCGACCTTCGACGGCCTGGGCCAGTACTACCGCGAGATCATCGAGGAGTCGGACGCCGAGGCGGTCGACGTGACCAAGGCGCTGCGCGACGCCCAGGTCGACGTGGTCGTCTGCTACCTGCCGGTCGGTTCCGAGCAGGCGGCCAAGTTCTACGCCCAGGCCGCGATCGACGCCGGCTGCGCCTTCGTCAACGCGCTGCCGGTCTTCATCGCCTCCGACCCGCAGTGGGCGCAGAAGTTCACCGACGCCGGTCTGCCGATCGTCGGTGACGACATCAAGAGCCAGGTCGGCGCCACCATCGTGCACCGCGCGCTGGCGAAGCTGTTCGAGGACCGTGGGGTCGAGCTGCTGCGCACCTACCAGCTCAACTTCGGCGGCAACATGGACTTCATGAACATGCTGGAGCGCAACCGGCTGGTCTCGAAGAAGATCTCGAAGACCCAGTCGGTCACGTCCCAGATCCCGCACGAGATGGTCAAGAGCGACGTGCACATCGGCCCGTCGGACCACGTGCCGTGGCTGGACGACCGCAAGTGGGCGTACATCCGTCTGGAGGGTCGTTCCTTCGGTGACACCCCGCTGAACGCCGAGCTGAAGCTTGAGGTGTGGGACTCGCCGAACTCGGCCGGTGTCATCATCGACGCCGTCCGGGCCGCGAAGATCGCCCTGGACCGCAAGATCGGTGGTCCGATCCTGTCGGCCTCCTCGTACTTCATGAAGTCCCCGCCGGTGCAGTACGCCGACCACGACGCGCACGCCGCCGTCGAGTCCTTCATCACCGGCGACGTCGAGCGCTGACGCGCCGACCACCGCACCGTCGAGGGCCGGGTCCGCACGGACCCGGCCCTCGCGTGTTCAGTGCGCCATCTCCAGGTACGGCGACAGCCGCAGCGCCAACTCCTCGACCGAGTCGACCTCGCCACTGGTCACCGCGTCGGTCAACGCCATCCGGTCCTTGGCCGGCATGCTGAGGCGCAGGCCGGAACGGGACAGGAGGATGCGCATCGCCGCCCAGGCGAGCCCGGCGTTCCACAGGTCGAGCGGACGCCAGGTCATCAACCCGTGCAGCAGCGCCGCCGCCCGGTCCAGGGCGGTCGGATAGGCGGCCTGCCCGAGCAACCGCGTGTGCGGTCGGGCGGTCGCCGCCACCAGGATCCCGGCGTCGGGTACCTGGCTCCGGGGGCCGGTGTGTTCGGCGAGCAGGGTCAGCAGATCCTCGGCGTGCGGCCAGGGGTGGGTCATCCTCCTCGTCGGGTCGTCCGCGACGATGGTGGCGAGGACCGCTCGGATCAGGGCGGACGGACTGTGCGATCACCCCTCGGGCAGCCAGGCGCGGCGCAGCGCCACCCCCGCCTCCAGTTCCAGCAGGGTCACCTTGCGGGGCAGCCCGCCGCCGAAGCCGACCAGCTTGCCGCCCGCGCCGACGATCCGGTGGCAGGGCACGATCACCGGGACCGGGTTGCGGTTGCAGGCCACCCCGACCGCCCGTGCCGCGCCCGGGTCGCCGACCCGCCGGGCCACCTCGCCGTAGGTGAGCGTCTCCCCGTACGGGATGCGGGTCATCTCCCGCCACACTGCGCGCTCGAAGTCGGAGCCACGCGGCACCGTCACCGGCACGGTGAACCCGGTCAGTTCACCGGCGAAGTACGCCCGCAGTTCCGCGACCGCCCGACCGGCCAGCCCGTCGGCGGGCCGGTCGGCGGCCGACGTGACGCGACCGAAGTGTGTGCCGCAGACCGCCGTGTCATCGGTGGCGACGGAGAATTCCCCGATCGGCGAGTCGAGCACGGTCCAGCGCATACCGACCATTCTTCCCGGCCCGACCGACACCGGCGGTGGCAGGCCGGGCCGGGCGGTGAGGCCGGCGCTAGTTGCCGTACGAGATGGTCCAGCCCTTGCCGTCGAAGATGGCCTTCGCGCTGGTCATGCCACTGGGGTACGACACCGCACGGAGGACGGCGCGGAATCGGCCCGCCGCACCCGGCCGTCCCGGACGTGCCGCCCGTCGCCGGCCGGCCACGGACCGGGCCCGCCGGCTACGAAACACCCACGGACGGGGCAAGGTTTCCCCGCCGCCGGGCGTCTTCGGTACGGAGGTGAGCGGTGACCGAAGGCACCGACGGGGAGTTCACCGCGTTCGTCAACGAACGGGGGGACGCGCTGCTGCGCGTCGCGTACGCGCTGGCGGGCAGCCAGCACGCCGCCGAGGACCTGTTGCAGAACGCGCTGGCCAAGGCGTACGCCCGGTGGCCCCGGATCCGGGGTGACGCCGAGCCGTACGTGCGCCGGATCCTCTACCACGACCAGGTCTCCGGCTGGCGACGGCTGGCCCGGCGACGCGAGGTTCCGGTGGCGGTGCTGCCGGAACGGCCCGGCGAGCGCAACAGCAGCCACGACAGCGAGCTACGGATGCTGCTGCGCGACGCGCTCCGGACGCTGCCGCCCCGGCAACGGGCGGTGTTGACGCTGCGCTACCTGGAGGACCTCAGTGTCGAGCAGACCGCCGCGATTCTCGGCTGCCGGGCCGGCACGGTGGCCAGCCAGGCGTCCCGCGCGCTGGCCCGGCTGCGGGAGCTGGTGCCGTCCTTCGACGATCTCGTCAGCAGCCCGGAGGTGAAGCGATGAGCCGGCGGGCGGAGGACACGCTGCGGGCCGCCGTACACGATCTCGCCGACGAGGCGCGGCCGTCGCCCCGGCTGGCCCTGGCGGCGCTGGCCCGGGGCCGTCGGCTGCGTACCCGACGCCGGGTCGCGGTGGTCGGCACGGCGGTGGTGGCGGCGGTGGCGCTGGTGGTGCCGTTCGTGCTGCTCCGGCCGGAGCGCCCGGTCCAACCGGTGCGGCCCACGCCGAGCCCGACGCCCGGCACGACGCTGCTGCCGGTGCCCGGTGCCGACTGGCCGGCCCGGCCGTTGGCGCTGCCCGGTGGCTGGGTGGTCACCGGCGGCGTGACCGGCGGCACCGGGTACGTGCTGGACCGCACCCGGTCCCGCTACGTCCGTGCCGGCGGACACGCCGAGGTGTGGCCGGCCCCCACCGGCACGGTCACCGCCGTGCGGGACGGGCAGCGCCCCGGCCAGCTCGGTCTCGCCGACGCGGCCACCGGGAAGCTGCGCTGGCAGCGGGTCCCGGGTGCGCTGGACGTCCAGTGGTCGCCGGACGGCCGCCGGTTGGCGGTGACCGTCCTGCGGGGCGGGGTGCACCGCCTCGGCGTGCTGGAGGTCGGCGGGCGGTACCGGGAGCACCGGATCGACCCGGTCAGGTACCGCTGCACCGACCACTGCGCCTTCACCTGGACCCGGGACGGGCGGGAGGTGACGTTGCCGTTGACCGACAGCTTCGCGCCCCGGTCCGAGCAGCTCCGCCACCCGCGCTGGGGAGTGCAGTTCTTCTCCGCCGACGACGGGCGGCCGACCCGGTTCGTGAAGATCCCCGGCGACCCGGCCGGCCCGTGGTCCTGGTCGCCGGACGGAAGCCGGGTGGTGGTCCAGGGGCAGCGGGAGCCGCTGCTGGTCGACGCGGTCACCGGGACGGTGCTCGGCACGCTGCCGGTGGCCGACGTCGCCTGGGTCACCGACGACCGGCTGCTCTACCGGCGGCCGGGTGGTCACCGGGACGTCGTACTCGCCGACCCCGCCGGACACGAGCTGCAACGGCTGCCGTTGCCGAGGGAGTTGGCCGAACGGACGGTGTCCATCGCCCCCGAATGATCACGCGGGATGTTGCGTCAGGTCGCTACCGTGCAGGTCGTGGCCACGGGGACGCTCATCTTTCTGATCATCGGTGGGGCGGGCGTCGGTGTGCTGGCGCTCGCCCTGCTCGGCGGCGAAATCCTGCATTTCGGTCATCCCGACGTCGACGGTCCGGTCTCCGTCGAGGCGGTCGCCGGCTTCCTCGGCGCGTTCGGCTTCGGCGCGGCCATCGTCAACGAACTGCTCGGTGGGGGTACCCCCGGGATGATCGCGGCGGCGGTCGGTGGCGGCACGCTCGCCGCGGTGCCCACCGCATGGCTGGCGGGGCGGCTGAGCCGGGCGGCGCGCAACATGCGCACCGACGCCACCCCCACCCGGGACGACCTGGTCGGCGCGCTCGGCCTGGTGGTCACCCCGATCCCGGCCGACGGCTACGGCGAGGTACGGGTACGCGTCGCCGGCCAACCCGTGAAACTCAACGCCCGCGCCGACCGGCCCATCCCGCTCGGCGCGCAGATCTTCGTGGTGCAGACGCTGAGCGAGACCAGCGTGCACGTCGAGACCTACTGACCCCTCTTCTCGCAGAGACGGAACCTCATGCCACTGCTCATCGCCATCGTCGGCGCGGTCGTCCTCGTCCTCGTCCTCGTGTTGTTCGTGCTCTCCCGGATCAAGGTGGCCGGCCCGAACGAGGCGTTCATCGTCACCGGCCGCAAGGGTCGGACCACGCAGACCGCCGACGGCGGCCGGTCCACCGACAACTCCGGCCAGAAGGTCGTCCTCGGCGCGTCGGTCTTCGTCCTGCCGGTGGTGCAGAAGCTCCAGTCGCTCGACCTGTCCAGCCGCCGCATCGACGTCGGCATCCGGGGCGCGGTCAGCAAGCAGGGCATCCGGGCCGACCTGCACGGCGTCGCCATCGTCAAGGTCGGCGGCACCGAGGACGCGATCCGCGCCGCCGCCCAGCGCTTCCTGCACCAGCAGGACGAGATCGACAACTTCACCCGGGAGGTGCTGGCCGGCGCGCTGCGCTCCATCGTCGGTCGGCTCACCGTCGAGGAGGTCATCCGGGACCGGGCGGCGTTCGCCAACGCGGTCGCCGAGGAGGCCGAGCACTCGATGACCAACCAGGGGCTGGTGCTGGACACCTTCCAGCTCCAGGACATCCTGGCCGAGGGGTCCTACCTCCAGGACCTCGGTCGGCCGGAGGCGGCCCGGGTGCTCAAGGACGCGGCCATCGCCGAGGCCCGCGCCCGGCAGCAGGCCGAGCAGGAGCGGCTGCTGGCCGAGGAGGCGATCGCCGAGGCCAACCGGAACCTGTCGCTGAAGCAGGCCGGCATCCAGGCCGAGATCGACGCAGCGAAGGCGAAGTCGGCGGCGGCCGGGCCGCTCGCCCAGGCCGAGCGGGACCAGGCGATCCTCTCCGAGCAGCAGAAGGTGGCCGAGCGAAACGCGGAGCTGAAGCAGCGTCAGCTCGACACCGAGGTCCGCAAGCCGGCCGACGCCGCGCGGTACAAGGTGGAGCAGGAGGCGGAAGCGGCCCGCAACGCGGCGGTGCTGAACGCCGACGCGCAGCGGCAGGCCACCATCGCCGCCGCCCAGGCCGCCGCCGAGCAGGCCCGGCTCACCGGTGAGGGTGAGCGGGCCCGCCGGGCCGCGCTGGCCGAGGCGAACGCGATCGAGGGCGCCAAGGAGGGCGAGGCCGAGCAGCGTCGGCGGTCCGCGATCGCCGAGGCGGTCGAGCGGGAGGGGCAGGCCGAGGCCAGCGCCATCCTCGCCCGGGGCCAGGCCGAGGCCGATGCGATGGCCCGCAAGGCCGAGGCGTTCGCCGCGTACGGCGAGGCGGCCGTGCTGGACCTGCTGGTCAAGGTGCTGCCGCAGGTGGTCGAGGCGGCCAGCGCCCCGATCGGCGCGATCGACAAGATGACGGTGATCTCCACCGACGGGGCGTCGTCGCTGACCAAGTCGGTGGCCGGCAACGTGGCCCAGGGCCTCCAACTCGGCTCCGACCTGACCGGCATCGACCTGGCCGGCCTGCTCGCCAAGCTGGGCGCGGCATCGGCCGGGTCCCCGGCCAACGGCAAGCCGCCGGTCGAGGGCAGCGCGGTCGAGACCCGCTGACCGTACCCCGCGACGAGGGGCCGTCCGGCGTGCGCCGGGCGGCCCCTCGCGTGGTTCAGGTCAGCTCAGGCCCTGCTCGGCGGCCCAGCGCCGCAACTCCGCCTCGGCCTCGTCACGGTCGAGCGGGCCGCGTTCCAGCCGCAGTTCCTTGAGATGTTGCCAGGCCCGGCCGACCACCGGCCCCGGCGGCACCCCGAGCAGCTCCATGATCGCGTTGCCGTCCAGGTCGGGCCGGACCCGGGCCAGGTCCTCCTCGGCGGCGATCCGGGTGATCCGCTCCTCCAGGGCATCGTAGTCGGCGGCGAGCTGGGCGGCCTTGCGCCGGTTGCGGGTGGTGCAGTCGGAGCGGGTCAGCTTGTGCAGCCGGTCCACCAGGTCACCGGCGTCGGTGACGTACCGGCGGACGGCCGAGTCGGTCCACTCGCCCCGGCCGTAGCCGTAGAACCGCAGGTGCAGGCCGACCAGCTTGGTGACCTGGGCGGTGACGTCCTTCGGGTAGCGCAGCGCCTTCATCCGGTTCTTGGTCAGCCGGGCGCCGACCACCTCGTGGTGGTGGAAGCTGACCCGGCCGTCCGACCCGACCGCCTTGGTGGCCGGCTTGCCCACGTCGTGCATGAGCGCGGCCATCCGCAGCACGAAGTCGCAGCCGTCCGTCTCGTACGACACCGCGTTGCTCACCACGGTCAGGGTGTGCTCGTAGACGTCCTTGTGCTGGGCGTGCTCGTCGATGGTGAGCTTGAGGCCGGTCAGCTCGGGCAGGAACCGGTCGGCCAGCCCGGTGTCGACCAGCAGCCGCAGCCCGGTGATCGGGTCGGTGCCGCACAGCAGCTTGGTGAACTCGTCCCGGACCCGCTCGGCGGTGATCCGGTCCAGGTCGGCGGCCATCGCCACCATCGCCGCCCGCACGTCGGGGTGGACGGCGAAGCAGAGCTGGGCGGCGAACCGGGCGGCCCGCAGCATCCGCAGCGGGTCGTCGCCGAACGACTCGGCGGGCGTGCCCGGGGTACGGATGATCTTCGCGGCCAGGTCGTCCAGCCCGCCGTACGGGTCGGTGAACCGGTGGTCGGGGAGGCTGACCGCCATCGCGTTGACGGTGAAGTCGCGCCGCTTCAGGTCGTCGGTGAGGTTCGTGCCGTACTCGACGACGGGGTTGCGGCTGACCTGGTCGTACGCCTCCGCGCGGAAAGTGGTGACCTCCAGCCGGAGGCCGTCGCGCTGGCAGCCGATGGTGCCGAACTCCCGACCGGTCTCCCAGATCGACTCGGCCCAGCCCCGGACGATCCGTAACGTCTGCTCGGGGTGGGCGTCGGTGCAGAAGTCCAGGTCGTCGCCGAGCCGACCGAGCAGGGCGTCGCGTACGGAACCACCCACCAGGTGCAGCTCGTGCCCGGCGCTGGCGAACCGGCGGCCCAGTTCGTCGGCGACCGGGGAGACGCGGAGCAGTTCGGCGACGGCGTTGCGCTGCACGGTGGTCAGTTCACGGCGTGCGGCGGCGTGGGGTGTGGAGGCTTCGGACATGGGATCGCCAGCCTATCGGGCGGGGACGGGAACCGATCCGCCGGGCGCGGGTGTCGGGTGCGGGTTGACTATGGTCATGGACGTGCGGACCGGTGCCGGCTCCGACGTACCCCGGGGAGGCTGGAGATGAGCGGCGGGCTCTACCGCAGCGCGAACGCCGCGCAGGGGGGCGACGGGCCCCGGCCGTACGACGGGGCGACCTTCATCTCCGCCGAGCCGTTGAACCAGCCGGGGGTGGAGGCGACCGCGCCGCCGCAGGAGGTGGTCGCCGAGACCAGCGCGGCGGCGAACAGCGCGGTGATGGCGATCGGCAGTCTGGTCAGCCGGGGCACCGGCTTCGTCCGGAACCTGATGATCGGCGCCGCGCTGGGCAGCGCCGTCGGCGACGCGTTCACCACCGCCCAGTTCCTGCCCAACCAGGTGTACGAGTTCCTGCTCGGCGGCGTGCTGACCAGCGTGCTGATCCCGGTGCTGGTACGCCGCCGCAAGGCCGACCCGGACCGGGGCGAGGCGTACGCCCAGCGGCTGCTGACCCTCGCGGTGCTGGCCCTCGCGGTCACCGTGATGCTGGCCCTGCTGCTGGCCTCGACCCTGACCACGCTCTACGCCGGCGGCAAGAACGAGGCCTACACGAGCCTGGTCACCAACCTGTCGTACCTGATGCTGCCGATGCTGTTCTTCACCGGCGTCAGCGCGTTGATCGCGGCGGTGCTGAACACCCGGGGGCACTTCGCCGCGCCGATGTGGGCGCCGATCCTGAACAACCTGGTCGTCATCGGCACGTTCGGCCTCTACATCGTGGTGTACGGCGCGCAGGCGCTGGGCCCGGAGGACATCGGCTGGGACCGTATCCTGCTGGTCGGCGGGGGCACCCTGCTCGGCGTGGCGGTGCAGGCGGCCGGGCTGCTGCCGGCGCTGCGCAAGGTCGGGTTCCGGTGGAAGCTGCGGTTCGACTTCCGCGAGCTGGGGTTGCGCGAGCTGGCCCGGCTCGGCGGCTGGATGTTCTGCTACGTCGCGGTCAACCAGCTCGGCCTGTTCGTGGTGGTCAACCTGCTCACCCGGGCCGCCGGTGGCGACGAGAACAACGCCGGCCTGCTGATCTACAACAACGTCTTCCTGCTGCTGATGATGGCGCACGGCATCATCGCCGTCTCGATCATCACGGCGCTGATGCCCCGGATGAGCGCCGCCGCCGCCGAGGGCCGGTTCACCGACGTCACCGCCGACCTGTCCCGGGGCACCCGGATGGTGACGGCGGTGCTGGCCCCGATCGCGGTCTGCTACGCGGTGCTGGCCGGCCCGGTCTCCGTGGTGGTCTTCCGCTACGGCGCGTTCACCGGTGACAACGCGCTGGCCACCTCGCTGGTGCTGCTGGTCGCCGCGCTGGGCCTGGTGCCGTTCGCGATCAGCCAGCTGTTCACCTTCGCCTTCTACGCGCTGCCGGACACCCGTACCCCGGCGCTGGTCAACATCCCGGTGGTGATTTTGCGGGTGGCGGTCCAGATCGGGGTCTTCGTCGCCTTCTCGGCCACCTTCGCGGCGGCCGGCATGATGCTCGGCAACGCCATCTCGTACGTGGCGGCGGCGGTGCTCTCGGCGATGCTGCTGCGGCCCCGGGTGGGCCGGATCGGGCTGGGCCGGATCATGCGGACCATGGGCAAGGTGCTGGTGGCGGCGCTCGGCGCGGCGCTGGTCGGCCTGCTGGTGGTCAACCTGCTCCCCGGCGACCCGGGCAACCTGAGCTGGACGGCGGCGGCGGTGCGGCTGGTGCTCGGCGGGGTGGTGATCGGCGGGACGTACCTGGGCCTGGCGATGGTGCTGCGGATCGGCGAGATCACCGAGGTGGTCGCGATGGTGCGGCGCCGGCTCGGCCGCTGACCCACCGGCCGGACCGGGGCCGGGCAGGGGACACACAGGGTGAACGAGGATCACCAGCCTGGGGACACGCCTGTGGATAACTTGATGATTGCCCGCTCAGTCACCGTAAAGGGCTGTGGATAACCAACCGTAAGGCTGAGCATGTACGACCGTTCGGCGGGAACGAGACCTGCCGACACCGGATTGTCACCGGCGGGTCGGCCCGGAGGTCGACGGTTTGCGACGGGCGTCTAGATTGGCCAGTACATGTGTCAGCAACGTGGGAGAGAGTGGCGTTAACCGGACTTATCACCCCATACACGACAGGCCGTCGAGCGCGGCGGGAAGATGACATGTCGGTATGACGGGCGGTCCGGGTAAGGTCGCTGTCGACGGACACGGCAGGTGGCCGACGCCCGAGTCGACGCCGCCGGTCGGTTCCATCGACGGCGGAGCGGGAAGCCACATGCCCAGCAGCGCGGGTCCATCGATCGACACGATCACCGAGGGAGGACGGGTGACCCAGGTCGGCGAGGGTCAGGAGGCGGAGGAAACTGCTCCTCCGGTCATGACCTTCGGTGCTCCCACGGCCGGTGAGATCCTCGCCGAGCGGTACGAGCTGGTCGAGCACATCAACAACGACAGCGCCGGGCGCCTGGTCTGGCGGGGGGTCGACGTCATCCTGCGCCGGCCCGTGGCGGTGGTGCTCCGCTACCCCGGCGGCGACTCGGCCACCGAGATGCTCCAGGCCGCGGTGGCGGCCAGCCGGGTCATCCACCCCAACCTGGTCGGCGTCTACGACGCGATCGACGAGGACGTCCGGGCGTACGTCGTCCGGGAGTGGGTCGACGGCCGGTCCCTGCGTGACCTGGTCGCCGACGGACCGCTGGACCCGGCCCGGGCCACCGCCGTCGGCAACGCGGTCGCCAGCGCCCTCGCCGCCGTGCACGCCACCGGGATGGTCCACGGCAACGTGCACCCCGGCACCGTGATGATCAGTGACGACGGCCGGGTGGTCCTGGCCGACGCCCGTACCGACGGCGACGACAGCCAGGAAGCCGACATCCGCGCGGTGGGTGGCGTCCTCTACTTCGCCCTCACCGGGCACTGGCCGCACGCCGAGGCCCCGCTGCGCGGCGCGACCGCCGGCCACGGCCGGGCCGCCATCCCCGACGCCGTACGCGACGCCAGCGGTGCCATCGCCGCCCCCCGGCAGGTCCGGGCCGGCGTGCCGGCGTACCTCGACGACCTGACGATGGACCTGCTCGACGCCGAGATCGCCCCGCCGTCGTCGGACGTGCTCTCCGCCGAGCTGGGTCGGCTCGACATCCCCGCCGAGGACCATTTCCTCGACCAGACCGGCACCATCCGGTTCACCGCCGACGGCGTCGAGGACCGTTCGCCGCTGGCCGCCGCGGGCGGCCGGAAGGTCGCGATCGGCATCGCCGGGCTGCTGGCGGTCGCCCTCGTCGGCCTGCTCATCGGCATCACCACCCTGGGCGGCGGCGACAGCCCGGAGACCGAGCCGGTGGCCCGCCCCTCCAGCAGCGCGCCGGCCGGCGACGCCACCCCGGCCCCCGTGGTGCGCAAGCTCGCCATCCAGGACATCCGGATCATCGACCCGGACAGCCGGCAGCGCAACGAGCTGGGCGACGCCGAGAAGATGATGGACGGCGACGAGGACAAGGGTTGGGAGACCGACACCTACTACTCGGCCAACTTCAGCAACTACAAGAAGGGCATGGGGGTCTGGATCGACCTCGGTGCCCCGCACACCGTCAAGTCGCTCACCGCCACCCTGTCGGACTCCGGCGTCTCCGCCGCGCTGTTCACCGGCAGCGGCGACTTCCCGTCCACCTCGCAGGGCGACAAGAACCTGGTCAAGGACTTCAAGACCCGGATCGGTCAGCCGTTCGAGCAGCACGACGGCACCAAGATGGCCTTCGACGGTTTCGACCCCGAGCAGAAATACCAGTACCTGCTCTTCTGGATCACCGAGCTGCCCTCCACCGAGCGGGGCTTCAAGCTGGGCGTCCAGGAGATCTCGGTCCAGGGATCGTGATCCGCCGGCCGCGACCCCGTCACCGCCTCCGCCGGACGTGGTGATGGTCGGTCGCGGCGGGCAGTCACCCGACCCGGCGACCGGTGGGCCGGCGTCGGTCGTGGTGTCGCACCCCGAGACCACCGACCTGGACCTGCTCCGCGCCCACGTCGCCGGTGACCGGGACGCCTTCACCGAACTCTTCCACCGGCACCGCGACCGGCTCTGGGCGGTGGCCCTACGGACCACGGGCGACCGCGAGGAGGCGGCCGACGCCCTCCAGGACGCGCTGCTCTCCGCCCACCGCGCCGCCGGCCGGTTCCGGGGCGATGCCGCCGTCACCACCTGGCTGCACCGGATCGTGGTCAACGCCTGCCTGGACCGGCTCCGCCGCCGGCAGGCGCACCCCACCGTCCCGCTGCCCGACGGCAACCACACCGACGACGCCCGGGGAACCGGTGGTGTCGAACCCACCGCCCCGGCCACCGACCACGACACCGCCCTGGTGGTACGCCAGGCGCTGGCCGGGTTGCCGGTCGAGCAGCGGGCCGCGCTGATCCTGGTGGACGTGCAGGGCTACCCGGTCGCCGAGGTCGCCCGGATCCTCGGCGTGGCCGAGGGCACGGTGAAGAGCCGGTGTGCCCGGGGCCGGGCCCGGCTGGCCGGCGTGCTGGGGCACCTGCGTACCGGCGGGGAGCAGCAGTCGACCCGACCGACCGGGGTGGACGGGTCCCGCCGGACGGGTCGGGGCGTTCCCGACGTCACACCCGGGAACCGGCAGCCGGCCACCGGCGTCCGATCGGGGTCGGGGCAGGCCCGGCGGGACGCCATCCAGGAGGAGCCGTGACGGGCCGGGAGTTCAGGGAGGTCGACCACGACCTGCTCGCCGACTACGTGGGCGGGGCACTGGACGGCACCCCGGAGCACACCGTCGTCGCCCGCCTGGTGACCGAGGACCCGGCCTGGGCCGACGCGTACGCCGTCCTGACGCCCGCCGTGGCCCGGGTGCACGACGCGTTGGCCGGTTGGGGCACCGACGCACCGGAGATGCCCCTGGCCGTGGTGGAACGGCTCACCGCCGTGCTCGCCGGTGCCGGTCCGGCCGTCGACCCGCCCGTCGACGACGACGCGACGCCCCGCCGGGCCGCGCGTCCGGCCGCACCGGGCGACATCCGACCGGTCGGGGCGGGTGGCCCGGTGCCGACACAGCCGGGCGGTCGGCGTACCCCCGGCGGTCGACCCGACGAGGGGCGTGCCGATCCGTCGGGCCCCGGCCGGCGGCGGCGCTGGGCGCGGCTCGCCGGGCCGGTCACCCTCGCCGCGGCGTCGCTGGCCGCGGTGGGCTTCGGCGTCGCCCACCTGGTCGACGGCACGACCGACCGGGACGCGCCCACCTCGATGGCCGGCCCGGTGCAGGAGAGCGCGGAGCGCGGGTTCCGGTTCAGCGGCGAGACCCGGCGCAGCGGCGTCGACTGGTCCCCGTCGACGCTGCGGGGCACCACGGACGCCCCGCTGGCCCAACCCGTCACCCCGCCGGGTCTCCAGCCCGGTGACGAACCGGGGGTCACCACCCAGATCAGCCCCGGCGCACCGGAGAACAAACGGCTCGCCGCCCCCGCCGGGCTGGACCGGCTGACCGGGCGGGCGGCGCTCGACGCCTGCCTCGCCGACATCGCGTCCGCGCACCAGCGGGGGCCGGTCAGCGTCGAGGTCGTCGACTACGCCACGTTCAACGGCGAGCCGGCGCTGGTCGTCCACTTCGCCGATTCCACAGGCGCGCGGTGGGCGTGGGTGAGCGGCGCGGAGTGCGGTGTGCCAGGGTCCGGCGCGGACACCCGCTACCAGTCGCGGGTAGGGTGAGGGCCCGGTCACCACTCGTCCCGCATCGCGTGACGTGACCCACCGGACGACCGGTCCGGGAATCCCCGGTTCGTACGATGACGTTCTGCAAGTCAGCCGCCGACGTCGTTGAACCGTCGGCGCTCGGATCGACGTCGGTGCGCCGCCGATGTCGTACACACACATCGGGAGACGGCAGTGGACGAGGTCCGCAACCTGATCATCATCGGCTCCGGGCCGGCCGGGTACACGGCGGCGGTCTACGCCGCACGCGCCAACCTCAAGCCACTCGTGATCGAGGGTGTGCAGTCCGGCGGTGCGTTGATGACCACGACCGAGGTGGAGAACTTCCCCGGTTTCGCCGACGGCATCCTCGGCCCCGAGCTGATGGACAACATGCGCAAGCAGGCCGAGCGGTTCGGTGCGGAGTTCCTGACCGACGACGTCACCCGGGTCGAGCTGAAGGACACCGGCGACACCGGTTCCGACGCGGTCAGCACCGTGTGGGTCGGGCAGACCGCCTACCGGGCCAGGGCCGTCATCCTCTCCACCGGTTCCGCCTGGCGTCCGCTGGGCGTGCCGGGCGAGCAGGAGTACCTGGGCCACGGCGTGTCGTCCTGCGCCACCTGTGACGGGTTCTTCTTCCGCAACCAGCACATCGTGGTGGTCGGCGGCGGCGACTCCGCGATGGAGGAGGCCAGCTTCCTCACCCGGTTCGCCGAGTCGGTCACCATCATCCACCGGCGCGACTCGTTCCGGGCCAGCAAGATCATGGCCGACCGCGCGCTGAGCAACGACAAGATCCGGGTGGAGTGGAACAGCACCGTCGAGGAGGTGCTCGGCGACGACGGCAAGGTGACCGGTGTCCGGGTCCGCAACGTGCACACCGGCGACGTCAAGGTGCTCGACGTGACGGGCGTCTTCGTGGCGATCGGCCACGACCCGCGCAGCGAACTCTTCCGCGACCAGGTCGAGCTGGACGACGAGGGTTACGTGAAGGTGCAGTCGCCGAGCACCCGCACCAGCGTGCCGGGCGTCTTCGCGGCCGGTGACGTGGTCGACCACACCTACCGGCAGGCGATCACCGCCGCCGGCACCGGCTGCGCCGCCGCGCTCGACGCCGAGCGGTTCATCGCCACCCTGAGCTGAACGACTGCAACACCACAACCGAGAAGGAGGGTCATAGTGGGAGCGACCAAGGTCGTCACCGACGCCAGCTTCACCGCTGACGTGCTCAAGTCCGACAAGCCGGTCCTGGTGGACTTCTGGGCCGAGTGGTGCGGGCCGTGCCGCAAGGTCTCGCCGCTGCTGGAGGAGATCGCCGGCGAGATGGCCGGCCAGGTCACCATCGTCAAACTCAACATCGACGAGAACCCGGAGACCGCCCGCGCCTACCGGGTGATGTCCGTACCGACCCTCACCATCTTCAAGAACGGCGAGCCGGTGCAGTCGATCGCCGGCGCCAAGCCGAAGGGCGAACTGGTCCGGCTGATCGAGTCGGCGCTGTAACCCCGCTCCACCACCGGGAACCCCGCACCCCCACCGGGTGCGGGGTTCCGGCTGTTCGGGCCGCTGACCTGCACGAACCACCGGCCGGCGGCAACCGGTCACGGTACGCTCCGTAAGCGCTGGTCCTACCGGACGCGCAAGCGTGGCCGTCAGCGAAGGTGCCCGGCAGCCAACCTCTGAGGGGGTCCTGCGTGCGTCCGATCCGACCCGGTGACCGCGGACCGGCAGTGACCGAGATCCGTGCCGTCCTGACCGGCCTGGACCTCCTCGCCGCGCCCGGCGACGAGTTCGACGCCGCCACCGAACGGGCCGTGCGGGCCTTCCAGCAGTCCCGTGGGCTCAGCGCGGACGGGCGGGTCGGTGCCGAGACCTGGCGGGCCCTGGACGCCGCCCGCTGGCGGCTCGGCGCCCGCACCCTCTACCACGCGGTGCCCGACCCGCTGATCGGCGAGGACGTCCGGTCCCTCCAGGAACGCCTGCTGGAGATGGGGTACGACGTCGGCGGCGCCGACGCCGTCTACGGCGTACGCACCTCGCGGGCGGTGGCGCAGTTCCAGCGTGAGGTGGGGCTGAAACCGGACGGCTCCTGCGGCCCGTACACGATGGGCGCGCTGCGCCGGCTCGGCCGCAAGGTGGTCGGCGGGCGACCCCAGTGGCTGCGCGAATCCGACGCGATCCGGCAGTCCGGGCCCACCCTGGTCGGGCGGACGGTCGTCATCGACCCCGGCCACGGTGGCACCGACCCGGGGGTGGTGGTGCCCGACGGGACGCTGCGCTGGACCGAGGCGGACCTGGCACACGACCTGGCCAGCAGGCTGGAGGGGCGGCTCGCCGCAGCCGGCGTCCGGGTGCAGCTGACCCGGGGCCCCGCGCCCCGGACCTGCCTGCCGGACATCGACCGGGCGGAGCTGGCCAACTCCCTCGGCGCCGACGTGTTCATCTCGCTGCACACCGACGGCCACGCCAACCCGGCCGCCGACGGGGTCGCCACCTACCACTACGGCACCGACAACGGCGTCACCTCGGCCACCGGGGAACGGCTCGCCGGGCTGGTGCAGCGGGAGATCGTGGCGCGGACCGGGCTGCGCGACTGCCGTACCCACGCCAAGGCGTGGGACCTGCTGCGGTTGACCAGGATGCCCGCCGTACGGGTCGAGGTGGGTTACCTGACCTCGCCGCAGGACCGGGCCCGGCTGGTCGACCCCCGGTTCCGGGACCGGATCGTCGAGGCGCTCGTGGCGGCCGTACAGCGGATGTTCTTCCCGGTCGAACGGGACGTGCCGACCGGCTCGATCGACGTCAGCGCGCTCCGCGCGGTGGTGGCGGCCGGCGCGGCCCGCGACTGAGCCGGGCGCGGCCCGGGTCGGCGGACCGCTCAGCCGGCGCTGGAGCGGGTGGCCGGGGCGGGGCGCACCGGCCGCAGCAGACTCTCCGGGCTCATCGAGCCGAGCAGCTTCTCCAGCGCGTACTCGACGTCGGACTTCCAGCTCAGCGCGGTACGCAGCTCCAGGCGCAGGCGCGGGTAGCGGGGGTGCGGGCGGACCGTCTTGAAGCCCACCGAGAGGAAGAAGTCGGTCGGGGCGACACAGGCCCGGGTGTCGTCCGGCTCGTCACCGAACTTCGCGTCGCCGAACGCCTCGATCGCCTTGATGCCCCGCTTCGTCAGGTCGCGGGCGACCCCCTGCACCAGCATCCGGCCCAGTCCGCCCCCGGCGAAGGCGGGCACCACGTTGGCGGTCATCAGCAGCGCGGCGTCCGCCGAGACCGGCGAGGTCGGAAACGCCATCGACCGGGGTACGTAGGCCGGCGGCGCGTACATCACGAACCCGGCGGGCATCCCGTCGACGTACGCCAGCTTGCCGCAGGAACCCCACTCCAGCAGCGTCTGGGAGACCCACGCCTCCTTCTCCAGCCCCGGGTCGCCGTTCGCGCAGGCCCGCTCGGCGGAGACCGGGTCCAGCTCCCAGTAGACGCACTGCCGGCAGGGGCGAGGCAGGTCTTCCAGGGTGTCGAGGGTCAGACTGACCAGACGTCGCGACATCAGAGCATCCCCACACTTAGGCTCGGAGGCGAGACCAGCCCGCGGCGGCAGCATCGCCCGCTGCGTCCCCGACGAGCGATCGTACGCCGCCTGCCGACCGTACGGGAGGGGACGCGCGAATGGCCACCCGGGACGGGGACGGGGCGTCCGGGATGTGGACCCGACCCGGATCGTGACCGACGACCTGCCGAGCGGGGACTACGATCGGCCGACCGGCGTCCCGCGCCGCCATGGTCGCCGGCACCGCGGGTACCCCAGCGGGCGGGAGCCCGACCGACACCCGATCGAGGTGATGTCATGACCGGAACGACGCTCGACGACTACACCGACCGGTACGCCCGGCGGGTCCGGGGCATGACCGCCTCGGAGATCCGGGCCCTCTTCGCGGTCGCCAGCCGGCCGGAGGTCGTCTCGCTCGCCGGTGGCGCACCCTACATCGCCGCGCTGCCGCTCGACGCAGTCGGCGAGATGCTCGGCCGGCTCGGCGCCGAGCACGGCTCAACGACCCTTCAGTACGGCATCGGCCAGGGCAGCCTGGAGCTGCGCGAACGGATCTGCGAGGTGATGGCGCTCTCCGGCATCGACGCCTCCTGCGGCGCCTCCCCCGACGACGTGGTGGTCACCGTCGGCGGGCAGCAGGCGCTCGACCTGGTGGCCCGGCTCTTCCTCGACCCGGGTGACGTGGTGCTCGCCGAGGGCCCGACGTACGTCGGCGCACTCGGGGTGTTCCAGGCCGCCCAGGCCCAGGTCGTGCACGTGCCGATGGACGACGACGGGCTGATCCCGGAGGCCCTGGAGGTGGCCATCGCCGACCAGGCCCGCGCCGGCCGGCGGGTGAAGTTCCTCTACACCATCCCCACCTACCAGAACCCGGCCGGCGTGACGCTCAGCGACGAGCGGCGGGAACGGGTGCTCGACATCTGCGAGCGGGCCGGCCTGCTGGTGGTCGAGGACGACCCGTACGGCCAGCTGGGTTTCGAGGGCGATGCGCCCGCGCCGCTGCGGGCCCGCCGCCGCGACGGGGTGTTCTACCTGAGTACCTTCTCCAAGACCTTCGCCCCCGGGCTGCGGGTGGGCTGGATCCTCGCCCCGCACGCCGTCCGCGACAAGCTGGTCATCGCCAGCGAGGCGCAGATCCTCTGCCCCAGCGCCTTCGCGCAGGCCGCCGTCTCGACGTACCTGTCGACGATGCCCTGGCGCGAACAGCTCAAGGTCTACCGGGAAATCTACCGGGAGCGGCGGGACGCGCTGCTCGGCGCGCTGCACGACCAGATGCCCGAGGGCACCACCTGGACCAGGCCCACCGGCGGGCTGTTCGTCTGGGCCAGTCTGCCCGACGGGCTGGACGCCAAGGCGATGGTGCCGCGTTCGATCGCCGCCCGGGTCGCCTACGTGCCGGGCACCGGTTTCTACGCCGACGGCACCGGCACCGGCAACATGCGGCTCAACTTCTCCTTCCCCACCCCGGAGCGGATCCGCGAGGGGGTGCGCCGGCTGGCCCGGGTGATGGAGCAGGAGTTGGCCATGCGGCAGGTCTTCGGGGCGGTCACCCCGACCGGCAGCCGACGGGGTGGTCCGGACGTCCCCGGCCCCGACTTGGCATGATTCCGGCATGGCTGCCACCCCCGTCGAGCGCTCCCTCGTGACCGGTTCCACCGCCGCCGACCTGCACGTGCTCGTGCTCGCCGGTGGCCTGTCCTACGAGCGGGACGTCTCCCTGCGGTCCGGCCGGCGGGTCCTCGACGCGTTGCGCAGCGCCGGGGTGGAGGCGGAGCTGCGGGACGCCGACGTGGCGCTGCTGCCCGCGCTGGCCGCCGACCCGCCCGACGCGGTGGTGATCGCCCTGCACGGCGCGACCGGCGAGGACGGTTCGCTGCGCGGCGTGCTCGACCTCTGCGACGCGCCCTACGTCGGTTGTGACGCGCGGGCCGCCCGGCTGGCCTGGGACAAGCCGTCGGCCAAGGCGGTGCTGCGGGAGAACGGCATCCCCACCCCCGACTGGGTGGCCCTGCCGCACGACCGTTTCTCCGAGCTGGGCGCGGTGGCGGTGCTCGACCGGATCGTGGACCGGCTCGGGCTGCCGCTGATGGTCAAGCCGACGCAGGGCGGTTCGGGCCTCGGCGCCGCCGTGGTCAAGGACGCCGCCGCCCTCCCGGCCGCGATGGTCGGCTGCTTCGCGTACGACTCGACGGCGCTGGTCGAGCGGTACGTGGCCGGCATGGACGTCGCGGTGTCCGTGCTCGACCTGGGCGACGGCCCGCAGGCGCTGCCGCCGGTGGAGATCGTCCCCCGCAACGGCGTGTACGACTACGCCGCCCGTTACACCGCCGGCCGTACCACCTGGCACGCGCCGGCCCGGCTCGATCCGGCCGTGGCCGGTGCGGTGGCCGAGGTGGCGTTGGCGGCGCACACCGCGCTCGGGCTGCGTGACCTGTCCCGCGTCGACCTGATCGTCGACGGGGACGGCCAGCCCCACGTGCTGGAGGTCAACGTCTCGCCCGGCATGACGGAGACGTCGTTGCTGCCGTTGGCGGTCCAGGCGGCCGGGCTGGACCTCGGTCGGGTCCTCGGCACGCTGGTCGGTCGGGCCGCCGCCCGCCGCTCCTGACCCACCGCTGTTCCCGGCTCGCGGCCGGCGCCCGGTCAGCGTCGGACGGTGTCCGGGGTGACGGTGTCGCCGCTGTCCTGCCCGGTTCCGGCCGGGTCGTCGGTCGCGGTGGTCCCGGCGGCGTCATCGTCGGGGCCGCTCGTGGCCGGATCGGTGCCGGGGTTCCCTGCCGGGCTTTCCGGGTGGGCTGCGGCCCCGGCAGGTTGACCGTCGGCGTCCCGATCGGTTTCCGGGTCGAGGCCGTCGCCCGGCGTGCCGTCGTCGCCCGGCGTGCGGCTGCTCGGCGTCTCCGCCGTAGCCTTCCCCGTCGCGGTGTCCTCCGCTGCGGCGTCGGCCGGCACTCCGGGCGGTGTGGGCAGGTCCGGGCCGGCCTCGTTCTCCGTGACCGGGAGCGGGAGCGGGGTTTCCTCCTCCGACTCGATCACCGACACGGCTTCCTCGGCGGCTGCCGCAGCGGCCTCGGCCGACGACTGCGCGGCGATGCTGGAGGGCGTCTGCCACTGGATGCGCGGCGGCTCGGCGAGCGGGCGTCCACCGAACTCGGCCAGCCAGGCCGCGACGTGCGCGAGGTTTTCCCGCCACTGGGATTCCGAGATTGGAGGCAGGATCGAATCCCAGAGCGACAGGAACGTGCCGCGCAGCTGGAGCCGACCGTACGGCCGGGCCAGGAACCACATGTGCAGATGGGCGGACCCGTCGCCCCACCGGTTCACGTGCACCCGGGCGACGCCGTCCAGCGAGCGGATGGCGCGCTCCAGCCGGACGGTCATCACCCCGAGTTCGGCGGCGAGCAGGTTGGGCAGGTCGCCCAGGTCGAGGTGGGACCGCGACTCCAGGATGAGCACCATCGGCAGGCCGGTGGGACGGTCCATCGCCCGTACCCGCCAGCGCTCACCCACCCAGATGTACGCGTCGTCCGGCGCGTTGCAGGCGATGCACTCCCGGAGCCCTTCGCCCTTGCGGGGAGGCTCGACCGCTACCGGCTCGTCGAGCTGCTTGACCCGGAGGTCACCTTCGAAGGGAAACGACGGCCACTGGGTGAAGTCCGGAACTGAGGGGGGAGGGGTGTCGTGCACGACGCTGACCCTAACCGAGACGAGGACCGCTGTCCCTACCCCGAACGCCGCTGATCATGAGGGGATTTCGGCCAACGGAAGGCGGTCGACAGGCGCGCGCGGAGGGACGCCACGACGGTTGTCCACAGGCTGATGAGATCACCACCACACCCCGTCATCCACAGGCTGGAGAGGGTTCTGACGCGCTGTTTCACGTGAAACGGGTGCGGCCTGTGGAAAACTTCTGTGGATAACTCTGGCGCTTCATCCACAGCACTGTTCACAGGAACCAGGGGTCCGTTTTCCTCAACGATCGAGGGCTCCGCCGGGCTGCTGGGTGACCGCCGTTTTTCCTCGGCGGGTGCCGGAGATCGTCGGTCTCAGGGGTCCGCTACCGGGCCGGATCCGGCCCCTGTGCACGAGTGGCGGACGGTCAAGAGGTGCTCCCGGTGGGGAGCGACCTACACCACGCCACCGCTTCGCTCTCTATGACGGGGTGGCGTGGGGGCGCCGAGGCTGCGGTGACCCGGTCGGCGGGTTTCACGTGAAACAGGACCCGGGTTGTGCGGCCGGGGCTCGTGGAAGGGCTGACGTTGTGTCCTCGGCGGTGTCCTCGGCGGCGCGGTTGGCCACCATGAGCACCACCCGCCCCTTGGCGGTTTCGACGTCAGCCGTGTGGGCTTGCCGCTGCCGTGGGCTTCCGCACCGGCGTCGGTTGCGGCTCGCAATCAGCGGTGAGGCAGTCCCGAAGGCAGGGCCGGTCGGACCGCTCGGGAGACGTAGTGGGCAACACCGCGGATGGTCGACAGGTCGGCGGTCGGGCGCGGGAAGCACTCCCGGCCCTCAGGTGGGTGAGCGGTGGCGCGGGTGTTGACCAGAGGCGCGTGCGAAGGTCGCGTCGACCGACCCCGGGCGGCGGGCGGCGGGCGGCGGGCGGCGGGCGATCATGCACCCCGAGTGGCTCTCTGTTCCACGTGAAACGGTGCGGCGGCGGACACTTCCGGTCGCCTCCTCGACGCCCCTCGGGCGTGGCCGCCCGCTGGGGCCCCTCAGATCAACCGTGCCGGCCTCTACGCCTTCCGGACGCACCCACTTGTGGATCGCGGCGTTCACCGTGACCCAGGCGATCTGAGCGGCCAGCACGACACCCCCGACGGCGAACTGATCTCTACGTAGCAGTTTTCACTTTCAGCGTCCCGCCGAACTCGGCCCGGCCCTCGCAAGGCTCAACCGCTCAGGTAGTGGGTGAGGCGAGACTCACCGCAGGCCGCACGACCAGCCGGTCGGCGCGGGAGACGAGGCTACGGCTGGGCGGACCGGGCAGTTGCAGACCTTGTTTGGCCCTATCCGCCTCGTCTCACCGCTCCGGCACCAGTCACCCCGGCACCGAATTCCACTGGTGCCGGAAGCACCGAATCGGACCTCTCGCCTCTCGGGCCCGACGGCTCCGATCGGCTCCGGGTGGTCCCTTCCCGGGGGCATGCCTTACCCCATGGAGGCGGCGGGCCGAACGCCGCCGCAGCGCCCCCGGTTTCACGTGAAACCGGTCCCCTCAGGGTGACTTTGTAGGCAGTCGCCGCCAGGGCCACCACGCCCCGGACGCAGCCGAGCCCAACGCCCCCGGCGTGGACTTCCCCCGAGAGAACATCTACTCACCGCGCAGGCGGACAGCGCCGGTGTCCCGTCCGACGGAAGTCCCGTCGTCCGGCTGGCCCACCATCCGACGGATCACCGGGGGCGTTGGAGGGCCCACCATGTCCTCAGCCGCCGCCCGCCGGGTCTCGTGCCCTCCGTGGACAGCCCGGCCGCCGGAGCCCAGCCGCCTCGCTCGACAGCTCCATCGGACAAGCAATCGGCCGCGTACCCGAGCGGGTACGCGGCCGGAAACGACGACTACGGCAGAGACGGGCGGACGGGCCCGCGCAGGATTACAAGGCTCGGTAGCCGAACGACCTCAGTCCTCGGGTTCTGCCTGTTCTTCCTCGCCGACGCCGATGATGCCGACGATCCGTTCCAGATCGTCCACCGTGGCGAACTCGATCGTGATCTTTCCCTTGCTCCGACCGATGTCCACCTTCACCCGGGTGTCGAACCGGTCGGAGAGCCGGTCGGCCAGATCGGTCAGCGCGGGCGCGTGCGGCTTGGCCCGACGCTTGGCAGCCGGCGTCTTCGTGGGGCCGTCGCTGAGCGCCAGGGCCACGATCTCCTCGGTGGCCCGTACGGAGAGTCCTTCGGCGACGATGCGGAGGGCGAGCTGTTCCTGTGCCTCCGATTCGTCGAGGCTGAGCAGCGCACGGGCGTGGCCGGCCGACAGCACACCGGCAGCCACCCGACGCTGGACCTGTGGGGGCAGGTTCAGCAGCCGGATCGTGTTCGAGATCTGCGGCCGGCTGCGTCCGATCCGGCGGGCCAGTTCCTCGTGGGTGGCACCGAACTCCTCCAGCAGTTGCTGGTACGCGGCAGCCTCTTCCAGCGGGTTGAGGTTGGCCCGGTGGATGTTCTCCAGGAGCGCGTCCCGGAGCATCGCGTCGTCCTTGGTTTCCCGGACGATCGCCGGAATGCTCTCCCGGCCGACCGCCTGGGCGGCACGCCAGCGCCGCTCGCCCATGACGAGTTCGTACTTCTCGCCATCGAGCTGACGCACGACGATCGGCTGGAGGAAGCCGACCTCCTGGATGGACGTCTTCAGCTCCTCCAACGCCTCTTCGTCGAAGACGTGCCGGGGTTGCTTGGGGTTCGGCACGATCGCGTCGACGGAGATCTCCGCGAAGCGCGCACCGGGCACCGGGCTGAGTTGGGGTTCCTCGGGCTGCGGCGGTGCGCTGGCCGTCGGGGTGGGCATCGACGGGGCCGGGCTCACGGGATCGGCGGACGTTTCGATCACCGGACGCGCCGGGTCGACCTCCACGGGCATGGTGGCCGTGGCCGTACTGCTGCTCTCCTGCACAGGCCCGGTCGGGATCAGCGCACCGAGCCCTCTACCCAGACCGCCCCGGGGACGGTTCTTCATACGACGCCTCCCAGCGACTCGTCCGCACTACGCATTCCGGCTCACCGGCTCCTTGGCACCGCGCTCGGCGATTTCCTGGGCGGCCTCGAAGTAACTCGTGGCCCCCCGCGATCCGGGATCGTAGGTCATCACGGACTGCCCGTAGCTCGGGGCCTCCGACACGCGGACGTTGCGGGGGATGACGGCCTGGAGGACCTTGTCACCGAAGTGGTTGCGGACGTCCTGTTCCACCGCGTCGGCCAGCCGGGTACGGCGGTCGTACATGGTGAGCAGGATCGTGGAGACCGCCAGCTTCGGGTTCAGGTGCTGGCGTACCAGGTTGATGTTGTTTATCAACTGGTTCAGCCCCTCCAGCGCGTAGTACTCGCACTGGATCGGGATCAGCACCTCCTGGGCGGCCACCAGAGCGTTGACCGTCAACAGGCCGAGAGAGGGCGGGCAGTCGATGAACACGTAGTCGAAGTGCCCCGGGTACGCCTCGATGGCCCGGTTCAGCCGGGACTCCCGGGCGACCACCGAGACCAGTTCGATCTCGGCACCGGCCAGGTCGATGGTCGCCGGCACACACCACAGGTTGGGGATGCCCTCCACCTCCTGGGCGACCTCGGCCAGCGGCACGCTGTCGATCAGGCAGTCGTAGACATCCGGCACACCCGTGTGGTGCGGGACGTTCAACCCGGTGGAAGCGTTGCCCTGCGGGTCGAGGTCGACCACCAGCACCCGGTTCCCGTGCAGGGCCAGGGCCACCGCCAGGTTCACCGTGGTCGTGGTCTTACCCACGCCGCCCTTCTGATTGGCAACGCACATCACCCGGGTCCGCTCGGGACGGGGCATGGTCACCTCGCCACTCGGATTAAGGATCTGCACGGCGCGCATCGCCTCCATAGCCAACGGTGGATCATCCTCTTCGCGCGTCGGGGTTTCACGTGAAACGTACGCGGCCTGCGCCGCATCGACGGCCCCGGGACCGGGGGTGCCGGTCACGGTCACGGCATCGGGCACCGCGCCGGGATGGGGCTGTACGGGTACCGGTGGCGTGTTGCCGTGCACCGGTGTCTCGAAGCGCGAGGGCACCCCCGCGTTCCGTCGTACCGAGGTGGTCGCCCGGTCGTCCGGGGCGTTGACCGGTCGACCGTCGGGCCCGGACGGCACGGCGGGCGGTGGCACGTACGACTCGGGCACCGGACGGGCGGCACCCACCGCTGGCGGCTCCCGGCGTACCCCGGGATCGTGCTCCGGTGGACGGATCGTGGGCTGCCCGCCGGTCGTCCAGCCCTGCTGATGGTCGGTTTCACGTGAAACAGGGTCCACGCCTGAGCCCGGCCCCTCGGGCCGGTTCACCCGTGGGTCGTCGTACCTGCCGTCGTCATGCACCTGTCATCCCTACCCGCTCCGGATGGTCGGTCCGCACCCCGTCTCGCTTGCCGTACACGCGCTCGCACCGCAGGGCGTACGGCCCGGCGGGGGCGATCGGTACCCGGTGCACCCGAACATCCGCCCGCCCCACACTATCGACGCGCGGTCAGCCTACGGGGGACGGGCGCGGCGGGTCCATCTCCGTTATCGGACGGCCGGGTGGTTCCGCGCCGTCGGGCAGCCCGCGACGCCGGGTGTCGCTCCGCACCGACAGGTCAGGGTTCAGCGGACGCGCTTGCGGCCTCCACGCGACCGCTTCGGTGCCTTCTTCGTGCCCGGGGCGCGGACCACCCGCTCCCGGACGATCTCCACTACGGTGGTGGGCGGGTCGAGGAGGTCGGCTCCGCAGAGTCGTACCGTCGGCTCGCCTCCGCCCAGCGCGGCGACCGCCCCGGCGTGTTCGACGATCTCGTCCGCCGCGGAGGCCCCCTTGAGGGCGATCAGCCGTCCACCGGGGACGATCAACGGCAGGCTCCAGGTGGCGAGCCGGTCCAGCGGTGCCACCGCGCGGGCGGTGACCACGTCGGCGGTGAACGGGCCGACACCGTTAGCCCCGGTGGCCGCCTCGTCGGCCCGGCCCCGGAACACCCGGACGGTCCTGGCCAGTCCGAGCCGCTCCACCGCCTCGACGAGGAACGAGGTACGCCGGGCCAGCGGCTCGACCAGTACGACGTTCAGGTCCGGACGGGCGATCGCCAGCACCACCCCGGGCAGGCCGGCGCCGGAGCCGACGTCGATCACGCTGGCGCCCTCGGGGAGAAGCTCGGCGACGGCCGCGCAGTTGAGCAGGTGCCGGTCCCAGATCCGGGGTGCCTCGCGGGGGCCGATCAGGCCGCGTACCACCCCGTCGGTGGCGAGCAGTTCGGCGTAGCGGACGGCCAGGTCGAGCCGGTCACCGAAGAGCGTCCGCGCGGCGTCGGCCAGTTCGGTCGGGAGCGCGGCGTCCTGCGGCGAGGGTACGGGCCGCTCGGGCGACGGCCCGGGTGGCGTTCCACCCGGGCCGGCAGCGGTATCGGTCGTGACGTCGTCGGTGGGCACCAGTTCAGTCCGCCGGCCGGACGACGATGCGTCGGGTCGGCTCGACACCCTCGGACTCGCTCTCCACGCCGCTCATCGCGTTGACCACGTCGTGTACGCACTTGCGCTCGAAGGCCGACATCGGCTCCAGCCGGACCGGCTCGCCGTGCTCCTTGACCTTCTCCACCGCGTTCTTGGCGACGGCGGCGAGTTCCTTGCGTCGGGTGGCGCGGTAGCCGCCCACGTCGAGCAGGAGCCGGCTCGGGGAACCGGTCTGCCGGAACACGGCCAGCCGGGCCAGTTCCTGGAGCGCCTCCAGGGTGGCACCCCGCTGGCCGACCAGGTTCTGCAACCGGCCACCGACCACCTCGACGACCGGACGGCCACCGGAGACCAACTCGTCGATGTCGCCGTCGTAGTCGAGGATGTCGAGCAGGCCCTCGATGTAGTCGGCGGCGATCTCGCTCTGGGCGAACAGCTCGCCCTCGCCGGCGGACTTCTTCTCCCTGCCGCCGTCGGCGGGCTCACCCTCACCGGTCGCGGCGGTCGGAACGGTCTCCTCGTCGAGCGAGGCGTCCGCGCTGGGGATGCTGGTGTCGGTCACGGTGTCATCTCCGTACTAGCTCGGCCGGACCGTCGGGTCCGTTGGTCTCCCGGGGCGGCCGGCGGAAGGGGCCGGCTCGGCACGGGCACGTCTGGTAGGGGCAGTCCGCGCCGCGTCGGGCGCGGCGGGTCCGGCCCGGCGCCGGCCTGTCACGGCGGCTGCGCGGTACCGGAGGCTGCCGTCGGTCGTGCCGACGGCAGCCCGGCGACTCAGCCCTGGCGCTTGGCCGGGCCCTTCTTCGGGTTGACCGGCTTGGCACCGGGCTTCGGCCCGGCGACCTTCGGCGCGGCCGGCTTGGCCGGCACCTGCGCGACGGGCTTGTTCCGGTTGAGGAAACCACCGGACTTCGCCGGCTGCACCGGGCTGCGGCCACCCGGGGTCGTCGCCTTGTTGCCGGCGACCCCCTTGTTGGTCACCAGCGGCGGGAACTTGCGGAGCACCCACTGCTGCTGGCCGAGGGTGAACAGGTTGTTGGTGACCCAGTAGATGATCACACCGATCGGGAAGATCGAACCGGAGATCAGCAGGGAGAGCGGGATGCCGTAGAGCATCAGCCGCTGCACCATCCGCTGCTGCGGGTCCTCGGCCCAGCCGGTCTTGAGGATCATCTGGCGGCTGGTCAGGTAGGTGGTGCCCATCATGACCAGGACGAGGATGCCGGCGATCACCTTCACGGTGGTGCCGTTCGCGCCGAGCCGGGCCAGTTCGTCGGCGGTGGAGCCGAACTTGCCGGCGATCGGGGCGGTGAAGATCGTGGCGCTGGAGGCGCTGTCGAACTGGGCCGCCGTCCAGCCGTAGAGGCTCTTGGCCTCCTTGGCCGGGTCGAGCCGGCGCAGCACGTGGAACAGGCCCAGGAAGACCGGGATCTGGAGGAACATCGGAAGGCAGCCCATCAGCGGGTTGGCCTTTTCCTTCCGGTAGAGCTCCATCATCTCCTTCTGGAGCGTCTCCCGGTCACCCTTGTGCTTCTCCTGGAGCTCCTTGACCTTCGGCTGGAGCGCCTGCATCGCCCGCTGGGACTTGATCTGCTTGACGAAGACCGGGAAGAGGATCACCCGGACGGTGACCACCAGGAAGACGATGGCGAGAATCCACGACCAGTTGGTGCCGAGGACCGCGTCGACCGGCACCCCGATGGCGTCCCACGCCGAGTGCCAGGTCAGCAGGATCCACGAGATCGCGTAGTAGATCCAGTCGAGACTCAATTCTCAGACTCCAGTCACGTCGGCGCGTCGGCGGCGGCCCGGCTCCGGCACCGGGTCGTGTCCACCAGGGTGGAAAGGGTGGCAGCGCGACAGCCGCCGGACCGTCAGGCCGGCTCCCCGCAGCGCACCGTGACGGGTCACCGCCTCCAGGGCGTAGGCACTGCACGACGGGTAGAACCGGCAGCGGGCCGGCAACGCCGGACTTATCCAACGACGGTACGCGATGATAGGGCCACTGAGCATCCGGGCACCCATGCTCCGGCGCGGCGGCGCGATCGGGCTGCTGCTCACCGCGACCTCCGGCCCCGGGGCTGCCGGGCGGCGGCGATGGCCGCGTCCAGGTCGCCCGCCAGCCGGGGGTACGGCGTCCCGGCCGCGGTGGGCAGGGCGCGTACCACCAGGGTGCTGCCGGCGGGCAGGGCGGCCAGCCGCTCGCGGACCAGGTGCCGCAGCCGGCGGCGGACCTTGTTGCGGACCACGGCGGGGCCGACGGCCTTGGACACGACGAAGCCGGCGCGGCTCGACTCGGAGATCAACTCCGGGTCGGTGGTCCGCGCCGGCTCCGGCGAGGTTGTCCCGAGGGGTGTGGTCGCGGCGGGTGTGGAGGTCGCCGGCAGCGTCAGGTGGACGACGACGGCGCCACGACCGACGCGTCGACCACCCCGGACCGCTGCGGCGAAGTCGGTGCTACGCCGCAGTCGCTGTGCGGCCGTCAGCACGACTGTCCACGTCCCCGGACCGGTCGGCCTCAGGCCGACAGGCGGGCGCGGCCCTTGGCGCGGCGGGTCGACAGGATGGCGCGGCCGGCCCGGGTGCGCATGCGCAGCCGGAAGCCGTGGGTCTTCGCGCGCCGGCGGTTGTTCGGCTGGTAGGTGCGCTTGCTCACGTCAGGCTCTCCGTTTTCGTACGTCCCCGGTGCGGGCTCGCCCGGGGTCGTTTGGTGGACCAGACCACCTTGGCGGTGGCCTCCGATCGGTGCTGCCCGGCGGCACGGAACCTCGGCGGGCGAGGCGGCGACCACGGACAGCAAGCACCCATCACCCTAGCAGAGGGCGACAGAGCAGCCCCTCCAGCCTACGCAGGGGGGCAATGACCGTCAAACCACCCTGGGCTGCGGCTCCAGGGGTCGGCACCGCCGCCGGTCCGGCGTCGCGTCCCGATCCCGACGGGGGCGTCGGGGCGGTGTCGGTTGATGGCGGCCCGCCGTCGCTGTTACCGTGCGCGTTTGCGGTCAGCTTCAGGTCCGGGTTGTCGTTCGGAGCGCAAGACCGGACCCGGCAGTGAATCGTTCGGCACGGTGAACCCGCTTCAACGCCCTCCCCGACAAGGGGGGCAGGTCCGACCCGCGTCCGGCGGGCGGCCACAATCGGTCGGTACACACAGGCTGTGGATAACTTGTGGATGCCGGCCGGTCAGCCGTCCGGTGGGTGAGAGGTACCACCCGCTCGAACGCGGTGGCGGGCCCGGCACGATCCGCTGGACCACAGCGGCGGCCGGGAGCAGAGGCGAGGGGGTGGCACGACGGTGGCCGGAACGATCGACCTTGCCGCGGTGTGGACCGCGGCGACGGACGAACTCGCCGACGAGATCATCTCCGCCCAGCAGCGCGCCTACCTCCGGCTGACCCGGCTGCGGGCGATCGTCGAGGACACCGCCCTGCTGTCGGTACCGGACGCCTTCACCCGGGACGTCATCGAGTCCCGGCTGCGGCCGGCCATCACCGAGGCGCTCACCCGTCGGCTGGGTCGGCCGATCCAGGTCGCGGTCACCGTGCGGATCTCCGAGGACGCCGCCGGGCGGCCGGCCGGCACCGTCTACCGCAGCGGACCGGAGGCCGCCCCGGTGGTGACCGGGCCGTCCGTCGACGATCATCCCGGCTTCCGTCCTCCGGCCTACGACGAACCCGAGCCGCCGTACCAGCGGGAGGCCGGGCCGCCGGAGCAGCCCGGGGAGGAGCCGCCGCCGGCCGGGCCGCCGGAGCGCGACGGGCACCGCCCGCCCCGGGTCCCGGCGAGCCGGGACGGCGGCCAGGACACCCTCTTCGGCGTCGCCTTCGCCGAGCCGCCGCAGCCGCACCACCCCGTGCCCGAGCGGCACGGTGTCGAGGAACGCCACCGGCCCCCCGGGCCGGACGCCGACCTGCGCGGCTACGAGCCCGCGTACCGGGACCAGGGGCGCGCGCCACGTGACCCGCAGGGTCCGCGCGGCCTGGCCCGCGACGGCGCCACCGACAGCGGGCCCGGTCGGGCCGGCGTCGACCACCGTCCCGGTGCCGGTGACCGACGCCCCGGCGGTACGGAGTCCAGCGGCAACCGGCTCAACCCGAAGTACATGTTCGAGACGTTCGTCATCGGCTCGTCCAACCGGTTCGCCCACGCGGCGAGCGTCGCGGTGGCCGAGTCACCGGCGAAGGCGTACAACCCGCTGTTCATCTACGGCAGTTCGGGGCTGGGCAAGACCCACCTGCTGCACGCGATCGGGCACTACGCCCAGACGCTCGGCAACGCCCGCTCGGTCCGGTACGTCTCGACCGAGGAGTTCACCAACGACTTCATCAACTCGCTGCGGGACGACAAGACCAGCGCGTTCCAGCGCCGCTACCGCGACGTCGACATCCTGCTGATCGACGACATCCAGTTCCTGGAGAACCGCGAGCGGACCCAGGAGGAGTTCTTCCACACCTTCAACACGCTGCACAACGCGAACAAGCAGATCGTGATCACCTCCGACCGGTCGCCGAAGCAGCTGGCGACGCTGGAGGACCGGCTGCGGACCCGGTTCGAGTGGGGGCTGCTCGCCGACATCCAGCCACCCGACCTGGAGACCCGGATCGCGATCCTGCAGAAGAAGGCCGCCCAGGAGCGGCTGTACGCCCCGCCGGACGTGCTGGAGTTCATCGCCTCCCGGGTGTCGAACTCGATCCGGGAACTGGAGGGGGCGCTGATCCGGGTCACCGCGTTCGCCAGCCTGACCCGTTCCAACGTCGAGCTGTCGCTGGCCGAGGAGGTGCTGCGGGACTTCATCCCCGACGGCACCGGGCCGGAGATCACCGCCGACCAGATCATGATCTCCACCTCGGAGTACTTCGGGGTGAGCCTGGAGGACCTGCGCGGGCACTCGCGCTCCCGGGTGCTGGTGAACGCCCGCCAGGTGGCGATGTACCTGTGCCGGGAGCTGACCGACCTGTCGCTGCCCCGGATCGGGCAGGCGTTCGGCGGGCGGGACCACACCACCGTGATGCACGCCGACCGGAAGATCCGTCAGCAGATGGCGGAGCGGCGCTCGCTCTACAACCAGATCGCCGAGCTGACCAACCGGATCAAGCAGAACACCTGAGACGTACGCCACTCCCGCTGTACCTCCGACGCCCGGCCGGTTCTCCGGCCGGGCGTTCGCGTGGCGGTGGGACGCGGCGAGGTTGCCTCTCGACCGGGTCGAGGGGCCACGATCGGCGGCATGTCGCCGTCGTCTTCGTCCACAGGACCACCCGGTTGTCCACACCCCCTGTTCCACAACCGGTGGATAACCACGCTCCGTCCGGAGCCGGTTACCCACAGACTGTGGACAAACCCTGGGGACAGTGCTGTGGACGGCTGGGGACAACCTCGGCGTTGTCCACCGACGAGGGTGGGCCTGTGGGCAACTTGTTGAAGGTTCTGGGGACGACGGCGGTCCGGGTCCGACCGGTTGTCCACAGCGCTGGGGGTAAACCCGGTGGATTACCGGTGGACAACCGGTGGACAACGGTGGACAACTCTGGGGACACCGGGTGCCTGTGGAGGGCGACCCGGGTTTACCCCCCGGTTCTCCACAGCGAACCCACCGGTGGATAACGTGTCTGAGCTGCGACGACGCGAGTTACCCACAGTTTGCACAGGTGCGATGAAGACGATGAGTTATCTCTTCTGAAGAATCAAAAACCAATCATCACCGTTGGACTTCCTGTGGATCGGGCCGCAGCGCTGCCGTCGGCAGTCGCCCCGGCACCGGAAGCACGGGGTCGGGCGCACAGCCGATGCCCGCGCGCCCTAAGGTGCGATGGGTACCCGCACGGTCGGGCGGGACGGTGGGCAGCGGTCGGCATGAGAGAGTTGTCGCTGACGTCGACGCGGAGGCATTGATGAAGTTCCGAGTGGAGCGCGACGCGCTCGCCGAAGCGGTGGCGTGGACCGCGAAGAGCCTGCCCAGCCGGCCGTCCGTACCGGTGCTCGCCGGGGTGATGCTGCGCGTCACCGACGGCAACCTCCAGGTCTCCGGCTTCGACTACGAGGTCTCCAGCCAGGTGACCGTCGAGGTGCAGGGCGACGCCGACGGGGCCGCCCTGGTCTCCGGCCGGCTGCTCGCCGAGATCACCAAGGCGCTGCCGGCCAAGCCGGTGGACATCGCCGCGGTCGGCGCCCACCTGGAACTGGTCTGCGGCAGCGCCCGGTTCACCCTGCCCACCATGCCGGTGGAGGACTACCCGGCCCTGCCGGAGATGCCGGAGAGCGCCGGCACCGTCGAGGCCGCCGCCTTCGCCGCCGCCGTCGGCCAGGTGGCCATCGCCGCCGGCCGGGACGAGACGCTGCCGATGATGACCGGCGTCCGGCTGGAACTCTCCGGCGGCACCCTGGCGATGCTTGCCACCGACCGCTACCGGCTCGCCCTGCGCGAGATGGAGTGGAACCCGGACGACCCGGAGATCAGCATCAACGCCCTGGTCCCCGCGCGCACCCTGAACGACACGGCCAAGGCGCTCGGCCCGCTCGGCGGCCAGGTGACCATGGCCCTGTCCCAGGGCGGCGCCGGCGAAGGCATGATCGGCTTCGCCGGTGGCACCCGCCGCACCACCAGCCGGCTGCTCGACGGGGCCAACTACCCGCCGGTCCGCTCGCTCTTCCCGGCCACCAGCAACGCCGAGGCCCGGGTGCCGGTGAGCACCCTGATCGAGGTGGTCAAGCGGGTCGCTTTGGTCGCCGAGCGGACCACCCCGGTGCTGCTCAGCTTCAGCTCCGACGGCCTGGTCGTCGAGGCCGGTGGCACCGAGGAGGCGCGGGCCAGCGAGGCGATGGAGGCCACCTTCACCGGCGAGCCGCTGACCATCGGGTTCAACCCGCAGTACCTGATCGACGGCCTGGCCAACCTGGGGGCCCAGTACGCCCTGCTGCGCTTCGTGGACGCCTTCAAGCCGGCGGTGATTTCTCCCGCCGGTGAGGATGGCGAGGTCATCCCTGGGTACCGGTACCTCATCATGCCGATCCGCGTGTCCCGCTGATCGGCACCGGCAGCACCCGGACGCACGGAGGTAGGAGCAGATGCAGCTCGGCCTGGTAGGACTCGGCCGGATGGGCGGCAACATGCGCGAGCGGTTGCGCGCCGCCGGCCAGGAGGTCGTCGGCTACGACCGCAACGCCGACCGCAGCGACGTCACGAGCCTCGCCGAGCTGGCCGACAAGCTGGAGTCACCCCGGGCGGTCTGGGTGATGGTCCCCGCCGCCGTCACCGACGCGACGATCGACGCGCTCGCCGAGGTGCTGGGCGAGGGCGACATCATCATCGACGGCGGTAACTCGCGGTTCAGTGACGACGCGCCCCGGGCGGCCCGGCTGGCCGAGCGGGGCATCGGGTACGTCGACGTCGGCGTCTCCGGCGGCGTCTGGGGCAACGTGAACGGCTACGCGCTGATGGTCGGCGGCGCGCAGGAGCACGTCGAACACCTGATGCCGATCTTCGAGGCGTTGAAGCCGGCGGGCGACCACGGTTTCGTGCACGCCGGCCCGGTCGGCGCCGGCCACTACGCCAAGATGGTGCACAACGGCATCGAGTACGGCCTGATGCACGCCTACGCCGAGGGTTTCGAGCTGCTCTCCGCCGCCGAGATGGTGACGAACGTGCCGGGGATCATCAAATCCTGGCGGGAGGGCACGGTCGTCCAGTCCTGGCTGCTCGACCTGCTCGACCGGGCGTTGGACGAGGACCCGCAGCTGGCCACGTTGACCGGGTACACCGACGACACCGGCGAGGGACGCTGGACGGTCGACGAGGCGATCCGGCTGGCCGTCCCGCTCAACGTCATCACCGCCGCCCTGTTCGCCCGGTTCTCCTCCCGGCAGGACGACTCGCCCGCGATGAAGGCGGTCGCCGCGCTGCGCCAGCAGTTCGGCGGGCACGCCGTGCACAAGCGCTGAGCGGCATCCACAGGCTGTGTACGTCCGCCGGCTCGAACTGGTCGACTTCCGCTCGTACGAGCGGGTCGGCGTCGATCTGGAGCCGGGGCCGAACGTCCTGACCGGCGCGAACGGCGTCGGCAAGACCAACCTGGTCGAGGCGTTGGGCTACGTGGCGACCCTGGACTCGCACCGGGTCGCCACCGACGCCCCGCTGGTCCGGCTGGGCGCGACCGCCGCCGTGATCCGCTGCGCGGTGGTGCACGACGGCCGGGAACTGCTGATCGAGCTGGAGATCGTCCCCGGAAAGGCCAACCGGGCCCGGCTCGGGCGCTCCCCGGCCCGGCGGGCCCGGGACGTGATCGGCGCGCTGCGACTGGTGCTGTTCGCCCCGGAGGACCTGGAACTCGTCCGGGGCGACCCGGCGGAACGCCGCCGCTACCTCGACGACCTGCTGGTGCTCCGGCAGCCCCGGTACGCCGGGGTGCGCGCCGACTACGACCGGGTGGTCAAGCAGCGCAACGCCCTGCTGCGTACGGCGTACCTGGCCCGCAAGACGGGCGGGTCGCGCGGCGGTGACCTGTCGACCCTGGCGGTCTGGGACGCCCACCTGGCGCGGCACGGGGCCGAACTGCTCGCCGGCCGGCTGGAACTGGTCGCCGCGCTCACCCCGCACGTGGCGAAGGCGTACGACGCGGTGGCGGCGGGGGCCGGGGCGGCGGGGATCGCGTACCGGCCGTCGGTGGAGCTGACCGGGGTGGGCACCGACCGGGAGGTGCTGGCCGAGGCGTTGACCACCGCGCTGGCCGAGTCCCGGTCGGCCGAGATCGAGCGGGGCACCACGCTGGTCGGGCCGCACCGCGACGACCTCGTGCTCACCCTCGGCCCGCTGCCCGCCAAGGGGTACGCCAGCCACGGCGAGTCCTGGTCGTACGCGCTGGCGCTGCGGCTGGCCGGGTACGACCTGCTGCGCGCCGACGGGATCGAGCCGGTGCTGGTGCTCGACGACGTCTTCGCCGAGCTGGACGCGGGCCGGCGGGAACGGCTGGCCGAACTGGTCGGCGGGGCCGGTCAGCTCCTGGTGACCTGTGCGGTGGACGACGACGTCCCGGTGGCCCTGCGCGGCACCCGGTACGCCGTCGGCGAGGGGACGGTCCGTCGTGTCGACTGAACCGGAGCAGCCCGCCGGGTCGACGGGCCGCCCGGGGCGCACCGCCCCGGGCGGGGCACGCGGTGCGCGTACCCCCGGGGGAGCCGGCGGGGGCGCGGACGGTGCGCGGGGCCGACCGGCGTGCACCGGCGCGGACGCCGC
>NZ_JACGMO010000074.1:0-36986 GCF_015354745.1 Micromonospora sp. S-DT3-3-22 | reverse complement strand
CGCGGACCGGCCCGCCGCCCGGGCCTGCTCGGGTGCGACCGTCGGGGTCGACGCGCCGCACGGACCGGGCCCGCCCGGCGGCGGCACCGCCGGGGTGGGCCCGGTCGTGCTCACCAGCACGTCGAGGTCGACGTCGCTGTACGCGGTGGCGGCCCGCCGGGCGTGGCTGCCACGCAGCAGGATCCCGACCACCGGGCGCTCGGCGGACGCGCGCAGCCGGTCGGTCCAGTCGGCCAGGAAGGCGGCCTCCGGCAACGGAGCGTGATCCACCGCGCCATCGTGCCGTAGGTCCGATCGGGGCGCAATGCCCGAAGGCGGACTCCCTGTCCGGTCCGAAGGCTAGCGCCCGGTCCGGAGGCTAGTGTCCGAAGCCGTCGGTCGATGGACCAGTGCCCGACCGTCCGCATCCCGGCCGCCGGATGCCGCTCGCCGGCCACCGCGTCGTCCGCCGCGAAACGGGGTGCCGCCGCCCGCCAGTCACCCTCGGTGAGCTGATCCCGGCCGGTGATCGCCCCGGTGAGCAGCCCCCGCCCGACCGGCGAGTACGCCACCAGCGCCACCCCCAACTCCCGGCAGGTGTCCGGCATCTCCCCCTCGACGTCCCGGCTGAACAGGGGTACTCCATCTGCACGGCCGCGATCGGGTGCACCGCGTGGGCCGTGCGCAGCGTCGCCGGGCTGACCTCCGACAGGCCGAGCAGGCGTACCTAGCCCGCCGCGACCAGTTCGGCCATCGCCGCGACGGTCTCCCCCGGTCGGGGTGCCCGGGTCCCGGCGGTGCAGGTCGATGGTGTCGACGCCGAGCCGGTGTTGCGCGGTGTCAGGGAATTCAACTACCGTTGATTTCAACGAGTGATGAATTTATCGGGAGGTGCGCGATGGACGACGCCATCGCCGTCCGCGACCTCGTCGTCGACCGGGGTCGACGACGGGTGCTGGACGGCATCGGGTGCACGGTGCCGCGTGGCACGGTCACCGGGCTGCTCGGCCCGAGCGGCAGCGGCAAGACCACCCTGTTGCGGGCCGTCGTCGGGGTGCAGACGATCACCTCCGGCACGGTCACCGTGCTGGGCCGGCCGGCCGGTGCGGCCGACCTGCGCCACCGGGTCGGCTACCTGACCCAGGCGCCCAGCGTCTACGCCGACCTGACGGTCCGGGAGAACGCCCGCTACTTCGCCACCCTCCAGGGGCGCAGCGCCGCCGACGCCGACGCGGCGGTCACCGACGTCGGCCTGACCGCCGCCGCCGGTCAACTGGTCGGCACCCTCTCCGGCGGGCAACGCAGCCGGGCCTCGCTGGCCTGCGCGCTGGTCGGCGAGCCGGAACTCGTCGTCCTCGACGAGCCCACCGTCGGGCAGGACCCGGTGCTGCGGGCCGACCTGTGGGCCCGGTTCCACGCCCTGGCCGCCGCCGGCACCACCCTGCTGGTGTCCAGCCACGTGATGGACGAGGCGGCCCGCTGCGACCGGCTGCTGCTGATCCGCCACGGCCGGCTGATCGCCGACGACACCCCCGACGCGGTCCGCGCCGCCACCGGGGTGGACGACCTGGAGGAGGCGTTCCTACGCCTCATCCGGGCCGGCGGAGCCGACCCGACGGGCACCGGGGAGGCGGCGTGAACCCGACGATCCTGGCCGCCACCACCGGGCGCATCCTGCGTCAGCTGCGGCACGACCGGCGTACGGTGGCGCTGCTGGTGGTGGTGCCGACGGTGCTGCTCACCCTGGTCTACTTCATGTACGCCGACCAGCCGACCCCGCCCGGCCAGCCGTCCCCCTTCGACCGGGTCGCCCTGGTGATGCTGGGCTTCTTCCCGTTCATCATCATGTTCCTGGTGACCAGCATCGCGATGCTGCGGGAACGCACCAGCGGGACGCTGGAACGGCTGCTCACCACCCCGCTGGGCAAGCTCGACCTGCTGTTCGGCTACGGCATCGCGTTCGGGCTGGCCGGGGTGGTGCAGTCGACCGTCGCCGCCGCGGCGGCGTACCGGCTGCTCGGGTTGACCACCGCCGGGTCCGCCGGGCTGGTCGTGCTGATCGCCGCGGTCAACGCGGTGCTGGCCGTCGCGCTGGGGCTGTTCTGCAGCGCCTTCGCCCGGACCGAGTTCCAGGCGGTGCAGTTCATGCCGGTCGTGGTCGCCCCGCAACTGCTGCTGTGCGGGCTGTTCGTGCCGCGCGACCAGATGGCCGGCTGGCTCCGGGCGGTCAGCGACGCGCTACCCCTGTCGTACGCGGTGGAGGCCCTCCAGGAGGTCGGCGCGCACTCCGCACCGACCGGCCTGATGTGGCGGGACGTGTCGATCGTGGCCGGCGCTGCGGTGCTGGCCCTGGTGCTCGCGGCGGCGACCCTGCGCCGGCGCAGCGGGTGAGCCCGGTGGCCCGCCGTACCGGCCGCCGCCCCGGCAACCCGGACACCCGGGAGGCGATCCTCGCCGCCGCCCGGTCGGCGTTCGCCGAGCGCGGCTTCGACGCGGCCTCGATCCGGCAGATCGCCACCGCCGCCGGGGTCGACCCGGCCCTGGTGCACCACTACTTCGGCAGCAAGGAGGAGCTGTTCCGGGCCACCGTCGACATCCCGGTCGACCCGGCCGTGCTGCTGCCCGCCGTACTGGCCGGCGACCCGGACGGGCTCGGGGAACGGCTGGTCCGCACGTTCCTCGGGGTGTGGGACTCGCCGGCCGGGGTGGCGGCGGTGGCGCTGCTGCGCTCGGCGACCAACAGCGAGTGGACGGCCCGGCTGATGCGCGAGTTCCTGACCACCCAGGTGCTGCGCCGGGTGCTCGACCGGCTCGACGTGGACCCGGCGGAGCTGCCGCTGCGCGGCGGGCTGGTCGCCACCCAGATGATCGGGCTGGCCATGATGCGCTACGTCATCCGCCTGGAGCCGGTCGCCTCCGCCACCGCCGACACCCTGGCCGCCACCCTGGGCCCCACCATCCACCGCTACCTCACCGCCCCCCTCCCCCACTCCCCCACCGCTCCACCGCCCGCCTCGCCTCCCGCTCCACCCCCCACCGGACCTCGGTGATCAAGAGGTTCGCGTCACGCCGGGTGGGCGAATCTGGCGCAAACCTCTTGATCAACGGAGGGGGAGGGGAGGGGTGCGGCGTGCGGGCTGGGTGGGGGTGGCGGGGGGCAGCCCGTGGCGGGAAGGGCCACGGGCTGCGGCGGGGCTAGTCGCGGTCGGTTCGGGTGTTGGCGGGGTGACGGTGCGGGCGGGGGTGGGTGGTGGAACGGGTGCAGAGCAGCGGGTGCAGCAGCCGGGACAGCTCCGACAGGTCGGTCACCGGGTGCGGGAACGGCAGGCGGGCGCGACGGCGGTCGCCGGGGCCGCCGAGCGCCACGACCAGTCCGTACCGGTCGAGGCGGACCACCCGGGGCTCACCGCCGGTCAGGTCGAGCCGACGGCGCAGGTACGCCGTCACCTGCGGCCCGTGGTGGTCGGCGAGGTCGGCCAGCAGGGCGGCCTCGTCGGCGTGCACCGGGTCCGGTTCGGCGGCGGCGTACTCGCCCGGATCGACCCGGTGCACCACGCCGGCGGTCTCCAGCCGGGCCTCGGCCACCTCGAAGCGGTGCAGCCGGAACCGGCTCCCGACGTCGAGCAGGTCGCCGGTGGGGTCCACGGCGGCGAACTCGACGGCCGCCCGGCGGGCCGAGTCGCCGGTCAGCGGCACCGCCCAGCCGGACACCCAGGCCCGGCCGGCCGACGGCGCACCGGCGGCCGGGGGCAGGTCGAGCACGTCGAGCACCACGGCCACGTCGCGCGCGGCGGCCGGGTCCAGCTCGGCGGCGAGGTCGCTGAAGACCGGGACGAGCAGCAGCACCCGCCCCTCCGCGTCGGTGGCGTGCCGGACGTGGAACGGGCCGGGGCGGTGGGCGAGGTGCACCAGGCCGGGTAACCGACCGGCCACCAGGGTACGGATCAGCTCAGCAGGGGTCGGAGCCACGGGCACCTCCGATAAAGGTTAGCCTTACCTAACCCGCAGAGTAGAGCACCGGGGCGACCACGTCCACCGGATGCCACCGCCAACGCGGAGCAGCCGGTGGATCAGCGGGTCTGCTCCAGCCACGACGCGTAGAGCAGGGCATACACCGAGTCCGGATCACGCAGCAGTTCCTCGTGCGGGCCCCGCTGGACGATCCGGCCCCGGTCCACCACCACCACCTCGTCGGCGGCCTGCGCGGTGGACAACCGGTGCGCGATCGCCAGCGTCGTACGGCCCCGGGTCACCGCGTCCAGGGTGCGTTGCAGGCGTACCTCGGTGGCCGGGTCGACCGCGCTGGTCGCCTCGTCCAGCACCAGCAGGTCAGGATCGGCCACGTACGCCCGGGCCAACGCCACCAGCTGCCGCTCCCCGACGCTCAACGCCTCCCCCCGCTCCCCCACCGGGGTGGCCAGTCCGGCCGGCAGCCCGTCCAGCCAGTCGGCCAGGCCCAGCTCGGTGAAGGCGGCCGTCAACTCCGCATCGGTCAGCTCCGGGCGGGCGAAGCGGACGTTCTCCCCGACCGTGGCGTCGAACAGGAACCCGTCCTGCGGCACCATCACCACCCGGGACCGCAGCGAGTCGAAGCGCACCTCGTCCAGCGGCACCCCGGACAGCAGCACCCGCCCCTGCGTCGGGTCCATCAGCCGGGTGAGCAGCTTGGCGAAGGTGGTCTTGCCGCTGCCGGTCTCGCCGACCACCGCCACCCGGCTCTTCGCCGCGATGTCCAGGGTGACCGCGTGCAGCACCGGCGGCCCACCCGGGTAGGCGAACGTCACGTCCGCGAAGCGGATGTCCAACGGCCCCGCCGGCAGGTCCCGGCCCTGCTCCCCCGGGTCGGCCACGTCCGGGGCCATGTCCAGCACGTCGAGCACCCGCCGCCAGCCGGCGATCGCGTTCTGCGCCTCGTTGAGCACCTCGGTGGCGATCTGCACCGGCTGGATGAACAGGGTGACCAGGAACAGGAACGCGGTGAGCTGGCCGACCGACAGCGTCCGGTCCACCCCCAGCGACACCCCGACCACCACCACCCCGGCCAGCGCCACCCCGGCCGCCAACTCCCCCACCGAACTGCCCATGATGCTGATCCGGATGGCCCGCTGCTGGGCCAACCGCTGCCCCTCGATCGCCGTGTCCAACCGCCGGGCCGTGCGCCCCGAGACGCCGTACGCCCGGATCACCGGCGCGCCCACCACGCTCTCGGCGATCGTGCCGAGCAGGGTGCCCGTCCGCTGCCGGACCACCCCGTAGGCCCCGGCCAGCCGGCGCTGCAACAACCGGATGATCAGCACCGCCGGCGCGAAGGCGACCAGCACCACCAGCGTCAACTGCCAGGAGTACGCCAGCATCACCGCCGTGGTGACCGCGAGCTGACCCAGGTTGACGATGAGGATGACCCCGCCCCACTGGAGGAACTGGGTGATCTGGTCGACGTCGCTGGTCACCCGGGAGACCAGCGACCCGCGCCGCTCCGACTGCTGGTGCAGCATCGACAGGTCGTGCACGTGCCGGAACGCCCTGGTCCGGACGTTGGCCAGCGCGGTCTCGCTGACGGTGAACAGCCGCCGCATCATCAGGTAACCGCAGACGGTGGTGAGCACCAGCACCGCCGCCGTGGCGGTGACCACCGTGACGATCACCCCGAGATCCGGCCCGTCGGGGACGGCGATCCCCTGGTCGATGCCGCGCTGCACGGCCACCGGCACGGCCACCCGGCCGACCATGTAGACAAGCGCCAGCGCCAACGTGCCGGCCAGCCCGGTACGCAGCTCCGGCGAGAGCGCCAACCCCCGCCGCAACGTCTGCCAGGTCCCCTCGGTCCGCTCGACCGGCTCGTCCCCGCCACCCTCGCCCACCGGCGTCGACCTTCCGCTCCCGACCACACGACTCCGCTGCGCTGCACTCCTCGCGCTCACCGGGCCACCCCTCCGCTCGCGACTGCGGGGCTCCGCTGCGCTGCACTCCTCGCGCTCACCGGTCCACCTCGATTTCCAGGCCCGACGGGAGCGGGGCGACCTCGTCGTACGTCCGGTTCTCCGCGCGTTCCTGTTCGGCCTGCTCGTAGGCGGTGACCAGGTCGACGTAGCCGGGCACGGTGGCCAGCAGCTCGGCGTGGGTGCCCCGGGCCAGCACCCGGCCCTGCTCCAGGTAGATCACCTCGTCGGCGAGCGCGATGGTGGCCCGCCGGTACGCCACCACCAGGATCGACGCGGCGGCCGGCTGCCCCGGCACCGGGGCGCGCAGCCCGGCCAGGATGGCGGCCTCGACCCGGGGGTCGACCGCGCTGGTGGCGTCGTCGAGCACCAGCAACCGGGGCCGGCCGGCCAGGGCGCGGGCCAGGGTGAGCCGCTGCCGCTGACCGCCGGAGAGCGAGGTGCCCCGCTCACCGACCATGGTGTCCAGCCCGTCGGGGAGGGCGGCGACGAAACCGTCCGCCTCGGCCAGCCGCAGCGCCGCCCAGACGTCCTCGTCGTCGATGCCCGGCCGGTCGAGGCTGATGTTGGCCCGGACGGTGTCGTCGAAGACGAACGGCACCTGGGCGACCAGGGCGGCGGTCGAGGCGAGCGACGCGGCGGTGAGCCGGCGCACGTCCACCCCGTCGAGGGTGACCGTGCCGGCGTCCGGGTCGACCAGCCGGACCGCCAGCGAGGCGATGGTGGACTTGCCGGCGCCGGTCGGCCCGACCAGCGCCACCGTCCGCCCGGCGGGCACGGTGAAGGCGACCTCGCCGAGCACCTGCGTTCCGGGCAGGTGCGCCTCGGCGGGCTCGTAGCCGAAGTGGACGCCGTCGAAGGCGAGGGTCGCCGGGCCGGCGGCGTCGTCGAGGGTGACCTCGCCGTAGGGCATCTCGCCGGTGGCGTCGAGCACCCGGCTGACCCGGTCCCACCCGGCCACGCTGCGCGGCAGCTCGGCGAGCACCCAGCCGATCGCCCGCACCGGGAAGGCCAGCACGGTGAAGAGGAAGGCGACGCTGACCAGTTCGGTGACGGTGATCGCGCCCTGCCGCAGCCGGACCGTGCCGACCACCAGCACGGCCAGGGTGCCGAGGCTGGGCAGCGTCTCCAGCAGCGGGTCGAAGACGCCGCGCAGCCGGCCGACCGCGATCAGCGAGTCCCGCAGTTCCCGGGCCCGGCCGGCGAACCGGGCGGTCTCCTGGGCCTCCCGGCCCATGGTCTTGACCACCAGCGCGCCGTCGAAGCTCTCGTGGGCGATGCCGCTGACCTCGGCCCGCAGCCGTTGGGCGCGGGCCTGGCGGGGGGCCATCCGGCGGGAGTAGACCACGTTGAGCGCGAACAGGGCGGGGAACACGGCCAGCCCGACCAGGGCGAGCGCCCAGTCGGTGACGAACAGCGAGCCGACCGCGCCGACCAGCATCACCAGCGTGCCGACCGCGAACGGCAGCGGCGCGATCGGGTACCAGGCCGCCTCGACGTCGGAGTTGGCGTTGGACAGCAACGTGCCGGTGGCGTTGCGGTGGTGCCAGGCCAGCGGCAGGTCCAGGTAGCGGCGGGTGACCCGGCGACGGTAGGCGGCCTGGAGGCGGAACTGCATGTAGCCGGCCCCGAGCCGCCGGCCGAAGATGCCGACCACCCGCAGCACGCTGATCCCGAACAGCGCCACGGCGGCCAGGGCCACCGTGCCGGTGCCGACCTCGCCGGCCTCGACCGCCGGCACCACCACGTCGCCGACGACCGCGCCGACCACGTACGCGCTGGCGATCACCAGCCCACCGAAGAGCACGCTGCCGGCGACCGCCACCGCGAAGATGCGCGGTTGTTCCCGGATCGCCCGGCCGAGGACCCACAGCCCCCGGCGGATCACGTCCCGACTCGTCCCGCTCGCCACGCTCTCCCCCGCCGTAAGCCGCAATTATCTCCCTTATCCTTACCGTTCCCGGCCACCGCCGCCGCCCGGCGGCCTATGTCCACCGTCACGTCCCGCCCGCGCCCGCCCCGGGCCCGGCGGGTCTCCCGCCGCGCCGACGGCGGCCCGCCGACCTACGATCGCTGCATGCCGCGGTACGCCCGAACGGAGCGCGAGGCGCTCGCCGACCTGATGCTGGAAGTGGGCCCGGACGCCCCCACGATCAACGAGGGGTGGACCGCCCGGGACCTCGCCGCCCACCTGGTGGTGCGGGAGCGCCGCCCCGACGCCGCCGGCGGCATCCTGTTGCCACCCCTGCACGGGTACGCCGAGCGGGTGCGGCTACGGGTGGCCGACCGCCCCTGGCCGGAACTGGTCGAACAGGTGCGCCGGCCACCGGTGTGGAGCCCGGTCAGCAATCCGCTGACCGACGAGCTGGCCAACACGATGGAGTTCTTCATCCACCACGAGGACGTCCGGCGGGCCCGCCCGGGTTGGCACCCCCGGGACGTCCCGGCGGGGCTGGCCGCCCGGCTGTGGAAGCCGGTGTCCCTGCTGACCCGGACCCGGGCCCGACGCTTCCCGGCGCACCTGCTGGTGCAGGCACCCGGCCACGGCGAGCTGACCACCGGCCGGGGCGGTGACCAGGTACGGCTGGTCGGTCCCCCCGGTGAGCTGGTGCTGTTCCTGTCCGGCCGGCAGCGGGTGGCCCGGGTCCAGCTCGACGGCCCCCCGGCGCTGACCGAACGGCTGCGCACGGCCGCGCTGGGGTTGTGAGCCCCGGCCCGGCGTCACCTCCCGCACGGTCGCCGCGCGGCGGGACCGTCGACGGGTTCCCGCTGCGGCGGACACCCTGCGCGGCCGGTTGATCACCTGACGCAGTGCAGCGCGTCGTTGTTCGCGGCAGGGGTGGAATCGGTCACCCCGACCCCTCCGGCAATGACTGGTGTCGATCTCTTTGCCGTACTCTCCGGCGACGCCGCTCGTGGGGGGTGGCCGACTGGGGACGCCATGCGAAGCTTCGACGTCTCGGCGCTGTGCGAGCCACCGTTCGTCAGCCGCCGGCACGTCGCCACCGACCGGGTGGCGGCGGAGAGCCTGGAGTGGGCCCGTCGGCACGGCCTGGTCGAGGTCGGACCGTCGACCTCCCGGCTGCACCGGGCCGGCGCGGCCGAACTGGCCGGACGGGCCTGCCCGCAGGCGTCGGTGACCCGGCTACGCCTGCTCACCGACCTGTTCTCCTGGCTGTTCGTGATGGACGACGTCTGCGACGACGACGGCCTGGGCAGCGCGCCGGCCACCCTCGCACCGACGGTCGCCGCGCTGCTGGACGTGCTGGACCGGCACGGCGGGTCGCCCGGCACGGGGGTGGCGGCCGGCGCGACGGCGGTCGCCGACCCGGGCGGACCGGTCGCCGACGGTCTCCCCGGCGCCGCGTTCGCCATCGCCGGCCAGCTCGTCGACGAGGACCTGATCGCGGGGACCGGACGGGACGCGCCGGCCGGGGCGCTGGGCACGGCGCTCGCCGACCTGTGCCGGCGGGTGCTCGACCAGCGCCGTCCCACCCTGCTGCTGCGGCTGGTCAGCCAGCTACGGGAGTACCTGCTGGCGCTGCTGTGGGAGGCGGCGAACCGGGAACACCGGCGGGTCCCCGGGGTCGCCGAGTACCGCCAGATGCGCCGGCACACCGGCGGCGTACGCCCCAGTCTCACCCTCACCGACCTGGCGTACGGCGGGCTGCCCCACTCGGCCCGGCGGGTCGATCCGGCGCTGGTCGCGTTGGACGACCTCGCCGTCGACCTGGTCTGCTGGTGCAACGACCTGTTCTCCTACCGTAAGGAGCGGGACGCGGCGGCCGACCCGCACAACCTGGTGACGGTCCTCGCCGCCCAGCACGGGCGGGGCGAGGCGGCGGCGTTCCAACTGGCCGCCGGCTGGTTCAACGACGGGCTGGCCGGCTACCTGGTGCGGGAGGCGACGCTGGTCGCGCACGCCGGGCCCGCGGTGACGCCCTATCTGGCGGCCCGCCGCGCCTGGCTGCGCGCCACCTACGACTGGTCGATGCGGGCGGACCGGTACGCCGGGCCGGCCGACGTGCCCGACGGGACTCAGCCGCCTCACAGGTTGGAGGGCTAGCCGATGCCCGGGTGCAGGCAATACCCTTCGGTAACCGCAGAGCGACGTGACCCCCGTCACGTCACCCACCCCCGAAGGCGGCAACCTCGATGGCTCTCGATGTCCCATACCGTTCCATCCCCGACATGTTCCGCAAGCGGGTGGCCGCCACCCCCGACCAACGCGCCTTCGCCCACCCGGCGGCGGACGACTCGGGGCCGGTCTGGTTGACCTGGGAGCAGGTCGGCCGGCGGGCCGACGCGGTCGCCGCCGGCCTGCACGGGCTCGGGGTCGGGCTGGAGGACCCGGTGGCGATCCTGGCCAACACCCGACTGGACTGGATCATCGCCGACTTCGGCATCATGTGCGCGGGCGGCGCGACCACCACCGTCTACCCCACCACCGAGCCGCAGGACGCGACGTACATCGTCGCCGACTCCGGCTCCCGGGTGCTGTTCGCCGAGAACCCGGCCCAGGCGGCGAAGCTGGCCGGCGCGCAGCTGCCCGCGCTGACCCACGTGGTGCTCTTCGACGGCACCCCCGACCCGACCGCCGCCGTGCCCCAGCTGACCCTGGCCGAGCTGGAGGAGCAGGGCGCGCGGGCGCTCGCCGCCGACCCGGGCCTGGTGGACCGGCTGATCGCCCCGGTCGGCCCCGAGCACGTGGCCACGCTGATCTACACCTCGGGCACCACCGGCCGGCCGAAGGGGGTCGAGCTGCTGCACGGTGGCTGGTGCTGGGAGGGGGTGGTGCAGGCCGAGACGGGCCTGCTGCGCGACGACGACGTGCAGTACCTGTGGTTGCCGCTGTCGCACTCGTTCGGCAAGACGCTGCTCTGCGGCTCGACGCACGTCGGCCTGCCCACCTACGTCGACGGCCGGGTGGACAAGCTCGTCGACATGCTCGGGGTGATCCGGCCGACGCTGATGTGCGGGGCACCCCGGGTCTACGAGAAGGTCTACAACAAGGCGGTCACCACCGCGCAGGACGCCGGGGGCGCCAAGGCGAAGATCTTCGCCTGGGGGGTCGCGGTGGGCAAGCAGAAGGTCGCCCTGGAGCAGGCCGGCCGGCCGGTGCCCGGTGGCCTGAAGCTGCGTTACGCGGTGGCCGAGAAGCTGGTGTTCAGCAAGCTCCAGGCCCGCCTCGGCGGCCGGATCAGGGTGCTCGTCTCGGGCGCGGCCCCGCTGAGCGCCGAGATCGCCACCTTCTTCGCCGCGGCCAACCTGCCCATCTCCGAGGGGTACGGCCTGACCGAGACCAGCGCCGGCAACTTCGTCAACCCGCCCGACGGGCTGCGGATCGGCACGGTCGGCCGGGCGATGGGCGACCTGGAGTGCCGGATCGACACCGACGGGGAGATCCTCGTACGCGGCCGGCCGGTGATGCGCGGCTACCACAACCTGCCCGAGGAGACGGCCGCCGCGTTCACCGAGGACGGCTTCTTCCGTACCGGTGACATCGGCAGCCTCGACGACGACGGCTACCTGCGCATCACCGACCGGAAGAAGGACCTGGTCAAGACCTCCGGCGGCAAGTACGTCGCGCCGTCGCACATCGAGGGCATGTTCAAGGCGATCTGCCCGTACACCTCGCAGGCGATCGTGATCGGCCAGGCCCGCAACTACTGCACCATGCTGGTCAGCCTGGACCCGGACGCGATCCGGGGCTGGGCGGCGGGCGGCCCGCTTCAGGGGCGCGACTACGCCGAGATCGTCGCCTCGCCCGAGGCCCGCGCCATGGTCGAGGAGCACGTCGCCCAGCTCAACACCAAGCTCAACCGCTGGGAGACGATCAAGAAGGTGACCGTCCTGCCCCGCGACCTGACCATCGAGGACGGCGAGATGACCCCCTCGCTGAAGATCAAGCGACGCGGGGTGGAGAGCAACTTCGCCGCCGAGATCGACCGGATGTACGAGGGCAGCCTGGCCGAGATCTGACCCCCGCCGACCGGCCGGTGTCCGTGTCCCCCCGTCCCGGGACACGGCCGCCGGCCGGTCACAGGTGGTCGTGCCGCCACCGGCTCTGCGCCTCCTCGACGGCCTCCTCCTGTGCCAGGGCCAGCTCGCGCACCCGTCGCCGACGCCGGCCCTGGGTGCGGGTCTGCACCGCGGCCAGCGCCACGCAGACCAGCGCCAGCAGGGCCAGCGCACCCACCTCGGGCACCCGGGCCCCGGCCGGGGCGAGCACCGCCAGGGCCAGCACCGCCAGCACCGGCGGCCAGCGCAGCACCCGGGTCGCCCGCAGCTCGCAGGCGACGAGGCTGAGCAGGTAGAGGCCCACCCCGCCGTAGAGCACCAGGACCCAGAAGCCACCCAACGGCAGCCCCCAGTGCGGGGTGTCCGGGTCGGCCACCTCGGCCAGCAGGTCCTTGAGGCCGAGGGCGAAGAAGATCACGCCGGCGATGATCGGCAGGTGCAGGTAGGTGTAGGCGTCGCGGGCCAACCGGGCCCGGCGCACCGGGTCGCGGCTGCGGTGCAACGCCTGCTCCAGGGCGAGCGCCAGGGTGTCGAAGTAGGCCCACCACAGCACCGACGCGATGGCGATGCCGAGCACCGCGGCGATCACCACCGGCCAGGTCAGCGGCAGGCCGGTGACGAACTTCGGGCCGACACCGAGCGCGATGATCGACTCGCCGAGCGCGATCAGCACCATCAGGGCGTGCCGTTCGGCCCAGTGCCCGGCGGAGAGCACCGCCCAGTAGGCTCCGCCGAGGCGTACCCCGGCCACGTACTCCAGGAGCAGGGCCAGCGTCCAGAGGGTGAGTTGCAGGGCGGTCGCGGTGCCGTCCGCGGCGACCCGGTGGGGCAGCAGCGCGGAGGCGACCAGCAGCGCCGTGGCGGCCACCGGCAGCAGCGCGAGCCGGGTCCACTGCCGCCACCGGGCCGGGTCGCCCCGGGCCAGCACCCCGAATACCCCCAGCTGGCAGGCCCGGACGAGGAAGTAGCAGCCGGCGAAGACCAGTGGGCCGTTCAGCCCGCCCGGCTCGTCGACGAACGCCCCCGGCATGCTCAGCGCCAGCAGGAAGGTGGCGGTGACGGTGAGGAAACCGAGCAGCGGCAGCGGCCCCTGGTCGGCGCGGACCGCGTTGCCCAGGCCGGCGAACCCGGTCCAGCACCACCACAGCAGGCCCAGCACCAGCAGACAGCGCAGCAGGTTGGTGCCGGTGGGCTCCTGCGAGGTCAGCGCGGTGACGGTGAAGAACGCGAAGACGAAGACCAGGTCGTAGAAGAGTTCCAGCCGGGTGGTCCGGGAGCCGGGCGCACCGGGCCGGACCCCGTGCCACCATCCCGGGCCGCCCACACCGGCAGTCTCCCAGCCGGGACCGCCCGGTCAGGGCGGTTCGCCCCGACCGGCGACGCGGCCGTGGGCGACGGGCCGCCCGGCGCTGCGGGGCCCGCCCGAGCGGGGCGGGACCGTCGCGGCCCGACCGGGGACCGTCGCGGGCGACCGGCTCAGGCGATGACTGCCGGTTCCCGCCAGCGCGGCCGGCCCGCACCACGGTCGAGGTCGTAGCGGATCGCGGCCAGCCGGCCGACCGCCTCCACCAGGTCGGCGACGGGCAGCGTGAAGGGCAGCCGCAGGAACCGTTCCAGGGTGCCGTCCAGGCCGAACCGGGGACCGGGCGCCAGCCGTACGCCGACCTCCTCGGCCGCGCGGGCCAACGCGCTGGAGATCGGGCCGTCCAGCTCGACCCAGAGCGTGACGCCGCCCCGGGGCACGTCGAAGCGCCAGTCCGGCAGCCGTTCGGCGAGCACGGCGAGCAGCGCGTCGCGCTGGGTGACCAGTTGTGCCCGGCGGGCCGCGACGATGGCCGGGGCCTGGGCGAGCAGGTGCACCGCCACCAGTTGGTCGAGCACCGGGCTGGCCATGTCCACCCCGACCCGGGCGGCGGCGAGCCGCTGCACCTGCGGGGCGGAGGCGCGGACCCAGCCGATCCGCAGCCCACCCCAGTACGGCTTGCTCATCCCGCCGATGGAGATCACCCGGGAGTGCCTGTCGAACACGGCCATCGGCGGGGGCAGCGGCGTGCCGTCCAGCGGCAGGTCCACGAAGGACTCGTCGACGACCAGGTCGGTGCCGGCGGCGTGGGCGGTGGCGACCAGCCGTTCCCGCAGCTCGGCGGCCATCAGGTGCCCGGTCGGGTTGTGGAACTCGGGGATCAGGTAGGCCAGTTTGGGCCGGGTCTGCCGGACGCTGCCCAGCAGCAGGTCGGCATCCCACCCGATCCCGTCGACGGCGAGGCCGTGGGTGGTGATCCGGGCCCGCCGGGCGGCCAGCGCGGCGAGCGCGTTCGGATAGGTGGGCGATTCGACCAGGACGTTCCCGCCGGGCACCAGGGCCAGCCGCAGCACCAGGTCCAACGCGTGCTGGGTGCCGCTGGTCACCATGATCTGCTCGGCGCTGGTGGGCAGCCCCCGCTCGGTGTACGTCCGGGCGACCGCCTCGCGCAGTTCGATGATGCCGGTGGGGTGGTAACCCGCGCCGGACAGGTACCGGGGCAGGTCCTCCACGGCGGCCCGGGCGGCCGGGACCAGTTCGGGCGGGGCGGCCAGCGCGGCCACCCCGAGATCGATCATGTCGCGGTCGTCCAGCGGGGTCCACAGGCCGGTGCTGGCGACCCGGTGGGTGCCGGGCAGCATGGTCCAGCTCCCCGCGCCGCGCCGGCTGGCCAGGTGGCCGGTCTCCCGCAACTGCCGGTACGCGGCGGTGACCGTGGTACGGCTGATCCGCAGCGCCTCGGCCAGCTCCCGTTCGGCCGGGAGGCGTACCCCCAGGGGGAGCCGGCCGTCGGCGAGCAGTCCCCGGACGGCGGCGGCGAGCGCGGCGTAGTCGGGGCTGCGGCGTCGACCGGGCAGGGCGTGCCACTGCCCGAGCAACCGCGCCAATTGGACCCCTCGCACCTGGCTGGTCACGGCCACCCCTTCGGAATTGGCTCTTCAGTGGGCGATATTGGACCCTAGGGTGGCATGCATGGCTCCGATTGGCAATCTCCGGCACCGGCCCGGCCGACGGCTCACCCAGCTCTACGCCGGGCTGGTCCTCTACGGGGTCAGCATGGCCATGATGATCCGTTCCGGGCTCGGCCTGGACCCGTGGGACGTCTTCCACCAGGGGTTGTCCCGGCAGACCGGCCTGTCGTTCGGCACCGTGACCATCGCGGTCGGCGCGGTGGTGCTGCTGCTCTGGATTCCGCTGCGGCAACGCCCCGGGCTCGGCACGGTGAGCAACGTGGTGGTGATCGGGCTGGTGGTCGACGCCACGGTGGCCCTGCTGCCGGCCGGGTGGCCGCTGCCCGCCCGGATCGCCCTGCTGCTCGGCGGCATCGTCGCCAACGGCGCCGCCACCGGCCTCTACCTCGGCGCCCGGCTCGGCCCCGGCCCCCGCGACGGCCTGATGACCGGGTACGTCGCCCGCCGGCCGGGCCGCTCGGTCCGGCTCGTCCGCACCGTGATCGAGGTCACCGTGCTGGCCCTGGGCTGGCTGCTCGGCGGCACGGTCGGCGTCGGCACCGTCGCGTACGCGCTCGGCATCGGCCCGCTGGCCCAGTTCTTCATCCCCCGTTTCGCCCTCCCCGATCCGCCGGCGGCGACCCCCACCGCCCCGCGAACCGGCGCCCCGGCACCGGTGTCCACCCCGCCGCGCGGCGCTGCGTCCGGAACCGAGCACGCTGAGCTGCGCTGACAGGACAGGGGGAAAGTAGGTGTTTCCTCAACGGACACCTACGGGCATCATTCGTGCATGGGGGAGAACGCGTGGCGCTGGACGGACGCCTGGATCTTCGTGTCACTGGTGATCGCCAGCGGGGCCGGGCGGCACCGGCGGGCGGCGGATTCCCGCCGCCCGGAGGGGGTACGGCTCACCGACGTGCTGTCCACCGCCGACCACCTCAACCAGGCGATACCCGAACGGCAGGACGTGGAGACAGCGGTCCGGCGGCTGGTCGGCGCGGGGCTGGTCACCGTCTCCGACGGCTGGTTCCGGATCACCCCGGACGGTGAGCAGCTCTGGCGTACCCGGCCCCGGGCCGGGGTGGGTGGCACGGTCGACAGCATGCAGGGGGTGCTCGTCCGGCGGCACGCCCCGGGCAGCGCGGACTGGCAACTGGCCGAGGAGGAGCACGCCGCCGCCGTACAGGAGTACGTGGTCCGCTCGATCCCGGCCCCCCGCCGCTCGCCCGAGGGGCAGAGCGGGCGCTGACCGCCCGCCCGGGCGCGGGTCGGCGCACCCGGGGGTGGCCCGCGCGGCCACAGGTCAGCGCACGGGGTGGCCCGCGTCGCGCAGGGCGTCCTTGACCTCGCCGACGGTCAGCTCGCCGAAGTGGAAGACGCTGGCGGCCAGCACCGCGTCGGCACCCGCGCCGATCGCGGGCGGGAAGTGCGCCACCCGGCCGGCGCCGCCGCTGGCGATCACCGGCACGTCGACCACCGCGCGGACCGCCTCGATCAGGGTCAGGTCGAAGCCGGCCTTGGTGCCGTCGGCGTCCATCGAGTTGAGCAGGATCTCCCCCGCGCCCAGCTCGGCCCCGCGCGCCGCCCACTCGACCGCGTCGAGCCCGGTGCCCCGGCGGCCCCCGTGGGTGGTCACCTCGAAACCGCTGGGGGTGGTCCCGGCGGGGGCCCGCCGGACGTCCAGCGAGAGCACCAGCACCTGCCGGCCGAACCGGTCGGCGATCTCGGCGATCAGCCCGGGACGGGCGATGGCGGCGGTGTTCACCCCCACCTTGTCGGCCCCGGCGCGCAGCAGGGTGTCCACGTCGGCGACCTGGCGTACCCCGCCGCCGACGGTGAGCGGGATGAAGACCGACTCGGCGGTGCGGCGCACCACGTCGAGCATGGTGCCCCGGTCGCTTGCGGAGGCGGTGACGTCCAGGAAGGTCAACTCGTCCGCGCCGGCCCGGTCGTACGCCGCCGCCAGCTCCACCGGGTCACCGGCGTCGCGCAGGTCGAGGAAGTTGACCCCCTTGACCACCCGACCGGCGTCCACGTCCAGACACGGGATCACCCGCACCGCCACCGTCATGCGCCGAGCCTATCCAACGCCCCCACCCCGCCGGCCCCACCCCGCCCGGCCCTGCCCCGCCCGGCCCTGCCCCGCCCGGCCCTGCCCCCGGTGATCAAGAGGTTTGCGTCAGTTCGATCTCGAAGGGTGACGCAAACCTCTTGATCACCGCTGTCGGCGAGGGGGGCGGGGGGTCAGATGCGGACGAGCATTTTGCCGAGGTTTTCGCCGCGTAGGAGGCCGAGGAACGCCTCGGGGGCGTTCTCGATGCCGTCGACGATCGTCTCGTCGTAGGAGAGCCGCCCCTCGCGCAGCCAGCCGCCGACCTCGGTGACGAACTGCTCGCGCAGGCCACCGTGGTCGCCGACCAGGAAGCCGCGCAGGGTGAGCCGCTTGCCGATGACCAGCGCCAGGTTGCGCGGCGCGGCCGGCGGCTCGGCCGCGTTGTACTGGGCGATCATCCCGCAGATGGCGGCCCGGCCGTGCAGGTTCATCGCCCCGATCGCCGCCTCCAGGTGCTCGCCGCCCACGTTGTCGAAGTAGACGTCGATCCCGTCCGGGGCGGCGGCCTTCAGCGCGTCGCGTACCGGGCCGTCGTGGTAGTCGAAGGCGGCGTCGAAGCCGAGCTCCGTCAACCGGGCCACCTTGGCCGGCGAGCCGGCGCTGCCGACCACCCGGCCGGCGCCCCGCAGCTTGGCGATCTGGCCGACCATGCTGCCCACCGCGCCGGCCGCGCCGGAGACGAAGACCGTCTCCCCCGGCCGCATCGCCGCCACGTCGAGCAGCCCGGCGTACGCGGTCAGCCCGGTCATCCCGAGCACGCTCAGGTAGGCGGTGACCGGGGCGAGGTCCGGGTCGACCCGGCGGGCGGACCCGGCGTCGAGCAGCGCGTACTCGCGCCAGCCGAGCCCGTGCAGCACGGTGTCGCCGACGCTGATCCCGTCGCCGCCGCCGGCCACCACCTCGCCGACCGCGCCGCCGTCGAGCGGCGCGTCGAGGGCGAACGGCGGCACGTAGGACTTGACGTCGTTCATCCGGCCCCGCATGTACGGGTCGACCGAGATGAACTGGTTGCGGACCACGATCTGCCCCGGCCCGGGGGTGGGCACCCCGGTGTCGACCAGGCGGAAGTTGTCGGCGGTCGGCCAGCCCTGCGGGCGGGAGGCCAGGTGGATCTCACGGTTGCTGCTCATACGGTGTCGTCCTCTCGTACCCGATGGTGGTGGCCCTGGTGCGGCGGTCAGGCCGCAGCGGCCTCGCGCACGGTGAGGGTCACCTCGATGTTGCCCCGGGTGGCGTTGGAGTAGGGGCAGACCTGGTGGGCGGCCTCGACGAGCTGCCCGGCGGCGGCGCGCTCGACGGCCGGCAGGTCCACCACCAGGGTGACGGCCAGTCCGAAGCCGCCGCTGCCGTTCGCGCCGATGCCGACCTCGGCCTCGACGACCGAGCCGGTGACGTCGGCCTTGGCCCGGCGGGCGACCACGCGCAGCGCGGAGTGGAAGCAGGCCGCGTAGCCGGCGGCGAAGAGCTGCTCGGGGTTGGCCGCGCCACCGGCGCCGCCCATCTCCTTCGGCACGGCCAGGTCCAGGTCGACGGTGGAGTCGGAGGTGCGGACGTGGCCGTCGCGCCCGTCGCCGGTGGCCGTCGCGGAGGCGGTGTAGAGCACCTGCATGGGGATCACTGCTCCTTCTGTCGGTGGATCGTCTCGGTGACCCGGGTGAGGGTGTCGCGCAACGCGACCAGCTCGGCTTCGTCGAGGCCGGTGGAACAGGCCACCCGCAGCGGCACGTCGGTCATCCGCTGGCGCAGGGCCGCGCCCTCGGCGGTCAGCCCCACCTCCACCCGTCGCTCGTCGTGCGCCGAACGGGTGCGGACCACCAGGCCCGCCGCCGCCAGCCGCTTGAGCAGCGGGGAGAGGGTGCCGGAGTCGAGCCGGAGCGCGGCGCCCAGCTCGGAGACCGTGGGCGGGTCGTCGCCGCGCTCCCAGAGCACCAGCAGCACCAGGTACTGCGGGTAGGTGAGCCCGAACTCGTCGAGGATGGGCCGGTACACGTCGGTGAGCGCCCGGGAGGCCGCGTAGAGCGCGAAGCAGACCTGGTCGCGCAACACCAGATGGTCACTCACCCGGCAAAGGTAGCCCGCAATTCAATTGTGTGCACAACTTATCTGGGCCGGGAGTGACAGCCGTCTCCCGACCCGACCGACCGGCCGGGACCGGGCCGGCGGGCCGGATTGGGCCGGCGGGCCGGTCAGGACGGCGGAAGATGCGCCTCCAACTCGATCTCAACCAGATGGTCCGGATCGAGCAGGCCCGCCACGACGACCATCGTGGCGGCCGGCCGGACCGCGCCGAAGACCGCCTGGTGCGCCCGGCCCACCTCGTCGACGAAGAGCCGGTCGGTCACGTACATCCGGGTCCGCACCACGTCGGTGGGACCCGCACCCACCTCGGCCAGCGCGGACAGGCCGATCCGCAACGCCTGGGCGGTCTGCGCCGCCGCGTCACCCACGTGCGTCACCACCCCGTCGACCGTCGACGTGCAGCCCGACGTCCAGGCCGAGCGGCCGGCCCGGACCACCCGGGAGTAGCCGTACCGGGCCTCCCACGGGCCGCCCGAGCCGAGCCGGGTGACGGTGCCGTCGTCCGGCCCGGCCGCGTCGGTCACCCCGCGGCCCGCAGCGTCGCCAACGCCTCGGCCACCGTGAACGCGCCCGCGTACAGCGCCTTGCCGGCGATCACACCCTCCACGCCGGCCTCCTCCAGAGTCGCCAGGGCCCGCAGGTCGTCCAGGGTCGACACGCCGCCCGAGGCGATCACCGGGGCGTCGGTACGGGCACACACCTCCCGCAGCAGGTCCAGGTTCGGCCCGCGCATCGTGCCGTCCTTGGTGATGTCGGTCACCACGTACCGGGACGCGCCGGCGGCGTCCAGCCGGGCCAGCACCTCCCACAGGTCACCGCCGTCGCGGGTCCAGCCCCGCGCCGAGAGGGTACGACCCCGCACGTCCAGACCGATCGCCACCCGGTCGCCGTACTCGGCGCAGATCCGGTCACACCACTGCGGGTCCTCCAACGCGGCGGTGCCGATGTTCACCCGCGCCGCCCCGGTGCCCAGCGCGGCGCGCAGCGACGCGTCGTCGCGGATGCCACCGGACAACTCCACCCGCACGTCCAGCTTGCCGACCACCTCGGCCAGCAGCGCGGCGTTGGAGCCCCGGCCGAACGCGGCGTCCAGGTCGACCAGGTGGATCCACTCCGCGCCGTCGTTCTGCCAGGCCAACGCCGCGTCGAGCGGGTCGCCGTAGGCGGTCTCGCTGCCGGCGGCGCCCTGCACCAGCCGGACGGCCTGGCCGTCGGCGACGTCCACGGCGGGCAACAGGGTCAGGCTCACGTTTCCTACTCCTCGTTCAGATCCGACGGTCCAGGGCGATCACCACGATCGCCGGCAGGACCAGAAGCAACAGCACGACCAGCGCCACCCGCAGCGCGAGATCGTCGACGAACACCCAGATCAGCGCCAGCGCCGCCGCGGTCAGCCCGACGATGGCGGCCCGCTCGCCCCGGGTACGCCGGGCCAGCCGGCCCGTCCGGCCGCGCCGCCACTGCGGGGTGACCCGGCGGACCAGGGCGCGGCGGCGCTGCCGACGGGCCAGCTTGCGCTGCCGTACGACCCGGTCGCGGGCGGCCTGCGCCTCCCGGACAGCCCGCCGACGGGCCCGCTCCTTGCTCACCGCGCACCCGACCCGGTCCGGCCGGACGCGCCGCCCCGGATCTCAGTCAACCGTGGCCAGCCAGTTGCGCAGCAGCACCGCACCCGTCTCGGCCGACTTCTCCGGGTGGAACTGGGCGGCCGACAGCGGACCCCACTCCACCGCCGCGACGAAGTCGCCGCCGTGGCGGGCGGTGGTCACCCGGGCGCCCACCTCGTCCAGCGCCGCCCGGTCGAGCACCCCGTAGGAGTGCACGAAATAGAACCGGCTCTCGGCGGGCAGCCCGGCGAACAGCACCGACCCGTCCGGCGGGGCGACGGTGTTCCAGCCCATGTGCGGCAGCCGGTCGGCGGGCAGCCGGGTCACCCCACCCGGCAGCAGCCCCAGCCCCTTGGTCACCACGCCGTGCTCGTCGCCGTGCGCGAAGAGCACCTGCATGCCGACGCAGATGCCGAGCACCGGGCGACCGGCGGCGACCCGTTCGGCGATCACCGGGCCGGCGCCCAGCGCCTCGATCCCGGCCATGCAGGCCGCGTACGCGCCGACACCCGGCACCACCAGGCCGTCGGCCCCGGCGGCGGCGGTCAGGTCGGCGGTGACGGTCACGTCCGCCCCGGCGTGGGCCAGCGCCCGCTCGGCCGAACGCAGGTTGCCCGAGCCGTAGTCGAGCACCACGATCCGCTTGCCCGCGCCGGCGACGTGCCCGCCCATCAGCCCTCCCCGGGTAGCAGCCAGAGCACCCCGCCGACGGTGGCCAGCACGGCGAGCAGCCCGGTGACCACGATCGCACCGCGCGGCGCGTCCTGCCGGTACAACGACCAGGCCCCACCGACCAGGATGCCGGCGAGGATCAGCAGCAGGGTCGGCAGCACCGGGCCCATCAGCGCCGCCCTCCGCCCCGGGCCGGGCCGCTCACAGCGCGCCCTTGGTGCTGGGCACCACACCGGCGCTGCGCGGGTCGAGCGCGGTGGCCTCCCGCAGCGCCCGGGAGACCGCCTTGAACTGGGCCTCCACCACGTGGTGCGCGTCCGGGTGGCCGCCCGGCCGGGCCGAGCGCAGCACGTCCACGTGCAGGGTGACCCGGGCCGCCTGGCCGAAGGACTCCCAGATGTGCCGGGTCATGCTGGTCGGGTAGACCGGCCCGATGTACGGCGACAGCGCCGGCTCGTCGTGCACCACGTACGGGCGGCCGGACAGGTCGACGGCGGCCCGGACGAGCACCTCGTCCATCGGGACGGTGGCCGAGCCGTACCGCCGGATGCCGGCCTTGTCCCCCAGCGCCTGGTCGAACGCGGCGCCCAGGGCCAGCGCGGTGTCCTCCATCGTGTGGTGGGCGTCGATCTCCAGGTCACCGACGGTGCGCACGGTCAGGTCGAAGCCGCCGTGCCGGGCGATCTGGTGGAGCATGTGGTCGTAGAAACCGACCCCGGTGCTGATCTCGGCCCGGCCGGTGCCGTCGAGGTCGATCTCGACGAGGACCTTGGTCTCCTTGGTGATCCGCTCCACCCGGGCGGTGCGACTCATGACAGTTTCTCCATCGCGGTGAGGAAGGCGTCGGTCTCGGCGGGGGTGCCGGCGGTGACCCGCAGCCAGCCGGGCAGGCCCACGTCGCGCACCAGCACCCCGGCGTCGAGCAGGGTCCGCCAGGCCGCCGACTGGTCGTCGCCGACGGCGAACAGCACGAAGTTGGCGTCGCTGTCGGCCACCCGGTGCCCCCGGGCCCGCAGGGTCGTCACGATCCGGTCCCGCTGTTCCTTGATCGCGTCGACGGTGCCGAGCAGGACGTCGCGGTGGGCCAGCGCCGCGCGGGCGGCGGCCTGGGTGAGCGCCGAGAGGTGGTAGGGCAGCCGGACGAGCTGCACCGCCGCCACCACCGCCGGGTCGGCGGCCAGGTAGCCCAGCCGGCCGCCGGCGAAGCCGAACGCCTTGCTCATCGTCCGGGTCACCACCAGCCGCGGGTGCCCGGGGAGCAGGGTCAGGGCGCTGGCCGTGCCGGGCCGGGCGAACTCGGCGTACGCCTCGTCGAGGACCACCATGCCGGGGGCGACGTCGAGGACGGCGGCGACCACCGCCGGGTCGAGCGCGGTGCCGGTCGGGTTGTTCGGCGAGCAGAGGAAGACCACGTCGGGGCGGTGCGCCCGGACCTCGGCGACCGCCTCGTCGGCGGTCAGCCCGAAATCCACCCCCCGCTGCGCCGGCACCCACCGGGTGCCGGTGCCCAGGGCCAGCAACGGGTGCATCGAGTACGCCGGCACGAAGCCCAACGCGCTGCGTCCCGGCCCGCCGAACGCCTGGAGCAGCTGCTGCTGGATCTCGTTGGAGCCGTTGGCCGCCCACACCTGGTCGGCGGTGATCCCGTGCCCCAGGTAGCCGGCCAGGTCGGCGCGCAGCGCCAGCGCCTCGCGGTCCGGGTAGCGGTTGAGGTCGCGCAGCTCGGCGGCGAGCGCCTTGCCGATCGCCTCCACCACCGGCTCGGGCACGGGGTAGGAGTTCTCGTTGGTGTTCAACCGGACCGCCACGTCGAGCTGCGGCGCCCCGTACGGCGACCGGCCCCGCAGGTCGTCGCGGATCGGCAGGTCGTCCAGGGTGGTCACGACGCCTCCCCGGCGAACCGCACCGCGACCGCCTGCCCGTGCGCCGGCAGGTCCTCCACGGTGGCCAGGGTCACCACGTGCGGCGCGACGTCCCGCAGCGCCTCGCGGGTGTACTCCACCAGGTGCACCCCGCGCAGGAAGGACTGCACGGACAGCCCCGACGAGTGCCGGGCGCAACCCCCGGTGGGCAGCACGTGGTTGGAGCCGGCGCAGTAGTCGCCGAGCGACACCGGCGCCCACGGCCCCACGAAGATCGCCCCGGCGTTGCGGACCCGCAGCGCCCAGTCGCGGGCGTCGCGGGTCTGGATCTCCAGGTGCTCGGCGGCGTACGCGTCGACCACCCGCAGCCCGTCGGCCAGGTCGTCGACCAGCACGACGCCGCTCTGCTCCCCGCCGAGCGCGGTGCCGACCCGCTCGGCGTGCTTGGTCGCCGGCACCTGCCGGGCCAGCTCCCGGTCGACCGCGTCGGCCAGCTCGACCGACGGGGTGACCAGCACGCTGGCCGCCAACGGGTCGTGCTCGGCCTGGCTGATCAGGTCGGCGGCGACGTGCGCCGGGTCGGCGGTGTCGTCTGCCAGGACGGCGATCTCGGTCGGGCCGGCCTCGGCGTCGATGCCGACCACGCCGCGCAGCAGCCGCTTGGCGGCGGTCACCCAGATGTTGCCCGGCCCGGTGATCATGTCGACCGGCGCGCAGCGCCGGGTGCCCGCGGCGTCGACGGTCGACCCGTACGCCAGCATGGCGACGGCCTGGGCGCCGCCGACGGCGTACACCTCGTCGACGCCGAGCAGCGCGCAGGCGGCCAGCACCCGGGCATCGGGAAGGCCGCCGTTGTCCTGCTGCGGCGGGCTGACCACCACCAGCGAACGGACCCCGGCCGCCTGGGCCGGCACCACGTTCATCACCACGGTCGACGGGTACATCGCCAGCCCGCCGGGGACGTAGAGGCCGACCCGGTCGACCGGCACCCAGCGCTCGGTGACCGTGCCGCCCGGCACGACCTGGGTGGTGTGGTCGGTGCGCCGCTGGTCGTCGTGCACCCGGCGGGCGCGGGCGATCGACTCCAGCAGCGCGGCCCGCACGTCGGGGTCGAGCACCTCCTCGGCCTCGGCGATCGCCTCGGTCGGGACCCGCAGCACCGGCGGGCAGACGCCGTCGAACCGCTCGCTGGCCTCCCGGATCGCCGGGTACCCGTGGTCCCGGACCGCCTCGACGAGCGGGCGGATCCGCTCGACCGCCACGGAGACGTCGAGCTGGGCACGGGGCAGCAGGCGACGCGGGTCGGAAACCCCGCCGCGCAGGTCGATCCGTTTCAACACGCCCCCGAGTCTAGGCGGCGGCCCGGAGGGCGACCCGCGCCGCCCGTACCGCGGGACGGTGAGCCGGGACACGCCGACCGCGCCGGATCGGGCTACGCTCGGACGCGTGACCGCACGGCTGCCGGTGTTTCCCCTCGCAACGGTGCTCTTCCCGGGTCTGGTGCTGCCGTTGCACATCTTCGAGGAGCGGTACCGCCACCTGGTGCGGGACCTGGTCGGGCGACCCGAGGGGGTGCCCCGCGAGTTCGGTGTGCTGGCCATCCGCTCCGGCTGGGAGGTCGCCCCGGGCGCGGGCCGGGCCACCCCGGGCGGCGGCGACGTGACCCTGCACGAGGTCGGCTGCACCGCCGAGCTGCGTCAGGTCACCGAGCTGGACGACGGTGGCTTCGACATCGTCACGGTGGGCCGGCGGCGGTTCCGGGTCGCCGGGGTCGACCGGGAGGCCGCCCCCTACCTGACCGCCGACGTCGAGTGGCTGCCCGAGCCGACCGGCCCGGACGAGGCCGCCGAGCTGCTGGCGGCCCGGGTGATCGCGGTGTTCCGGCAGTACCTGGGCCTGATCCGGGACGACCCGCAGGAGCTGTCCGAGCAGCTCCCGGAGGACCCGACGGTGCTGTCGCACCTGGTGGCGGCCACCGCCGTGCTGACCCTGGCCGACCGGCAACGGCTGCTCGCCATCGACGACACCGCCGCCCGGCTCCGCGCCGAGCTGCGGCTGCTCAACCGCGAGTCGGCCCTGCTGCGCCAGGTGCGGGCGGTTCCGGTGCCGCTGTCGGAGCTGGCGTCCCCGCCGACCCCCAACTGACCCCGCCGGCCCCGCCGACGGCACCGGGGGCGTCCGGCCAGCCGGGTCCGCCGGGCTCCGGCTCCGGGCGCAGCGACGGCCACCGCGACCAGCCGGCCAGCAGGGTGTACGTGACGGCGGCGGCGAACGCGGCCAGCAGCAGGTTGCCGTACGGCACGGGCAGCACGCCGAAGAGCCGGTCGATGCCCCCGGCCCGCAGGTCGGCCGGCTTGTCGAAGGACGTACCGGCGGGGGCTGTGTCGAGCAGCCGCTGGTAGCCGTCCAGCCCGATCCGGCGGCCCACCTGCCAGGCGACCAGGGCGGTGCCGAGCGCGCCGACGGTCACCGCGACCAGGTTCACCGGCCCGCGTCGGCGGCGCAGCAGCGTCCACACCGCGATCGCGGCGAGCACCCCGAAACCGAGCCCGAGCAGGCTGAACCAGCCGTCGGCGGCGATCGGCTGCTCCGGCTGGGGTTGGGCGTAGACGGCGCCCTCGGCGGTCTTGAGCACCGGGGTGTCCGGGGCCAGCGCGGCCCAGAGCAACCCCAGCGGCACCCCCAGCCCGGTCAGGCCCAGCACCAGGCCGGCCGCCACCGCCCGGGTGTGCCGGGGTCGCGGCTCCCCCGGCTGCGTCGGCCAGCCGGACGGCGGCGGCCACGGCAGGTACGACCCGCCCGGGTCGTACCGCTGCCCGGCCGGTGGCCCGTCGGCGGGCGGCCCGTCTGTGGGCGGCCGATCGGCGGGCGGCCCGTCGGCCGGCGCACCGGTGGGGACGGCGTGCGGGGTGGGCGCGGCGCCCGCCGGGGTGTCGGCGGGGCGGTGCGGATCGGGGGTGTCCGGGCTCACCCGATGATCCTCTCAGGCGGAGCGGTACGGCGGGGCGGCGGAGCCCGTACCACCCCTCACCGGGCGAACGGTTCCAGCATCACCGACGCGGCCCGCAGCCACGCGGCCCGGGTCTCCGCCTGGAGCTGGTGGTACTCGATCGACGAGCCGGTCTCCAACACCGGGTCGTACGGCACCACGGCGACGGCCCGGGTACGGGTGGCGAAGTGCCGCTCCAGGTCGTCCTGGAGGGTCGACCGGCCGGGGGTCGGGCAGGAGATCAGGGTGACCGCGTTGTCGGCCAGCTCGCCCATGCCCTCCTCGTGCAGCAGGTCGAGCATCCAGTCGGCGCTGAACGCGGCGTCCTCGCGGGGCACGGTGGTCACCACGAGCTGGTCGGCGGCGTGCATGACGGTCCGCCAGTTGGGGCTCTCCACGTTGTTGCCGGTGTCCACGCAGACCACGTCGTGGGTGCGGCGCAGCAGCTCCAGCACCCGCTTGACGGTGAACTGGTCGAGCCGCTGGGCAAACCGGGGGCTCTCCTCCCCGGCCAGCACGTCGTACGAGCCGTCGGAGGCGTGCCGCAGGTAGTCGTCGAGGGACTCCAGCAGCTCCGCGCCGTCCCGGATCTCGATGTGCGCCAGGTCGCTGATCAGGTGCCGGATCGTCCGGGCGTGCCGGGCGCTGCCGGCGCGCAGGCCGAGGGTGCCGCGCAGCTCGTTGTCGTCCCAGGCGAGCACCCCCCGGCCCCGGACGCTGCCGACGGTGGCGGCGGCGAGCACCGTGGCGGTGGTCTTGTGCACCCCGCCCTTGGGGTTGGCGAACGCGAGCACCCGGGGGGTGCCCAGGTCGCGGCGGAGGATGCCGGCGGCCCGCTCCTGCTCGTCCTGGGGGCCCTGCTGCCGCCACTCGATGCGGGCCGGCTCGATCCGGGCCGGGTAGCCCCGGTCGGCGGTCACCGCCGGCGGGTACGCCGCCGGCTCCGGCTGGTACGTCGGCTCGGGTTGGTACGTCGGCTCCGGCTGGTAGGTCGGCTCGGGCTGGTAGACCGGCTCCGGCTGGTACGTCGGCGTCGCCGGGTATCCGGGCTCGGGATACGCCGCCGGCTCGGGATACGCGGGTTGCGGCGGCTGGTACGTCGGCTCCGGGGGCGCGTAGCCGGGCGAGCGGTAGCCGTTGTCGAGCAGCGCGTACCGGGACTCGGGGGGCGGCGGCTCGGCCCGGTAGCCGCTGTCGAGCAGCGCGTAGCGGGACGGGACGACCGGCGGCTCCGGCGGCCGGGCCGGCTCCGGCAGGTAGCCGGGATCGGCCGGGTAGCCGCCGGGCGCACGGTAGCCGGGATCGGCCGGATAGCCCGGCTCGGCCCGGTAACCCTGGTCGACGGGATAGCCCGGGTCGGCCCGGTGGCCCGGGTCCACCCGGTAGCTGGCGCCGGCGCGGTAGCCCGGATCGGGGCCGTGACCGGGATCGGGTCGGTAGCCCGGGTCGGGCGGTGGCGGCACGGCGGCCGACCCCCGGCCGGACCAGCCGCCACCGGGCACCCGGCCGGGCAGCGGCTCCCGGGGCGCGTCCTCGCCACGGCGGTCCGGCTCCGCCGGTTCGGCGGCGCGTCCACCGAGGCGGGCGCGCTCGAAGAGCGTCCGCCATCGCGGTGCCGGTTCGGCCGACCGGCCCCAGCCGGTCTCGGTGCCGTCCAAGGCTCGCCCTCCCGCGCCGTCGATCTCCGCCTGACAGGCTACGAACGAAACCCTATTCGGACCACACCGGTCTGCACACATCTCCCGGGGACAATACTTACCGCGATCGGACGGGCGACGCACCGCGACGGGAGTCCGGGGAGGTGGGAGCGGGGTCGGCAGCGGCCGGCCCGGCCCCGCCCCGGTCGGCGACCGTACCGGGGCGATCACACCGGGTGCTCCTTCCGACGAATCGCCCATCGCCGTACCCGCCGCCGGGACCCGCCGCCGGACGTCCGGGCCGGTCGACGGGACGTCCACCCGCTCCGGCGGGACGTCCCGGGCGGGTCCGGCAGCCGTCCTGCCCGGGTCCGCAGCCGTCCCGACCGGGCCGGCCGGCGGCCCCGGGTGCAGGGGTGTACCGGACCGGCGGCCCGGCCGGAGCGGGTCAGGCGGGCGACCCGGGTCCGGGCGGCGGGAGCGGTCAGGCGGGTGGTGGGGCGGTGTCGGCGGGGGGCCGGGCCACGTCCCGCTGCTCCGGCAGCGGCGGCAGGAAGACCGTCCGGTCCAGCCGGGTCACCTCCGGGGCCGGGTCGACCGCGCGGACCCCGTCCCGCCCGGCCGTGGCGCGCAGGGCGGGCGGCTCGGCCCGGACCACCGCCGCGTAGACGCAGGCGCACGCCGACCGATAGCCGGCCGCCTCCCGCGCGGCGACCTGCGCCCCGGTCTCGTACCCCCGGCGGGTGGTCGGGTCGGTGCTGGCGGCGGCCCGGGTGCGCTGGTCGGCGGCCTCCCGGTCCTTGCGGTCGGCGAGGCCGGCCATGCCGGCGGTGACGTCCTGCGGCAGCAGTTGCGCCGGCAGCCGGACCACCTCGGTCTGCCGGGCGGGCAGCGGCACCCGGACCACCACCGCCGTGACCTCGACGCCGGCCAGCAGCGCCGGCAGCCGGTCCGGCGGGACGTACCCGTCGAAGCTCACCAGCGCGTACGCCCCGGCGGTCAGCCCGGCGAGCTCGGCCCCGGCGGCGGTGACGTAGCCGGGCAGCGAATCCCCGGGCAGCACCCCGACCCGGGTCACCTGCCCGACCGTACGGTCACCGACGGGTGCCGGCCGGCGGGCCGACCAGCCGACGGCGAGCAGCACCGCGCCGACGGCGAACACCGCCGCGGTGACCAGCCACCGGGCCGGCCGGGACGCGACCGCGGCCGGGACGCCGGTCGCCGGGGCGTCGTCGCCGTCCACCCCGGGGTCGCCCGACGGGTCGTGCCGCACGGTCAGTCGCGCAGGATCGTCAGCGCGCGGGCCAGGTCGTCCGGGTACTCGCTGACGAAGGTCACGTCGTCGCCGGTGCGCGGGTGGGCGAAGGTCAACGACCTGGCGTGCAGCCACTGCCGGCGCAGTTCGAGCCGGGCCGACAGGGTCGGGTCGGCGCCGTAGGTGAGGTCGCCGACGCAGGGGTGCCGCAGGGTCGAGAAGTGCACCCGGATCTGGTGGGTACGCCCCGTCTCCAGCCGGACGTCGAGCAGGCTGGCCGCCGGGAACGCCTCGATCGTGTCGTAGTGGGTGATGCTCGGCTTGCCGTCGGAGACCACCGCCCAGCGGTAGTCGTGGTGCGGGTGCCTGTCGATCGGGGCGTCGATGGTGCCGCGTGACGGGTCGGGGTGCCCCTGGACCACGGCGTGGTAGCGCTTCTCCACCTCGCGGTACTTGAACGCCCGCTTGAGCGCGGTGTACGCCTGCTCGCTCTTGGCCACCGCCATGATCCCGGTGGTGCCCACGTCGAGGCGGTGCACCACGCCCTGCCGCTCGGCGGCCCCGCTGGTGGAGATCCGGTGCCCGATCGCGGCCAGGCCGCCGATGACGGTCGGGCCGGTCCAGCCGGGGCTGGGGTGGGCGGCCACCCCGACCGGCTTGTCCACCACGACGATGTCGTCGTCGGCGTAGACCACGGTCAGCCCGGGGACGGCCTGCGGGACCACGGTCGGCGGCGCGACCGGGGCGGGCAGCGTCACCTCCAGCCAGGATCCGGCCCGTACCTTGTGCGAGTTCTGCCGGGCCGCGCCGTCGACGAGGGCGTCCCCGGCGTCGACGAGCGCGGCGGCGGCGGTGCGGGAGAGCCCGAACAGCCGGGACACCGCCTGGTCGAGCCGCATGCCGTCGAGGCCGTCCGGGACGGGCAGGGACCGGTGGTCGCCACCGGTGGCGGTGGAGGTCATGCCCGCTCCCGGGGTTCGGCGTCGGTCGGCGCGGTCTCGGCGGGCACCGGCCCGGCGGGCGGCCCGGTCGTCGCCGGGGCGGCGGCGTCGCCCTTGGCCCCGATCCGCCGCCCGTCGCGTTGCCGGCCGGTCAGCTCCAGCAGCACGGCCAGCAGCACCCCGGAGACCAGGCAGCTGTCGGCCAGGTTGAACACCGGCCAGACCTGGCCGTACGGGTCGAAGAGGCTGACCATGTCCACCACGTGCCCGACGAAGTGGCCGGGCGCGCGGAAGATCCGGTCGGTGAGGTTGCCCAGCGCCCCGCCCAGCACCAGCCCCAGCGAGACCGCCCAGGGCAGCGAGCGCAGCCGCAGCGCCATCCAGGTGATCCAGCCGACCACCCCGATGGTGATCAGCGGGAACACCCAGGTGTGGTCGGCGCCGATGCTCCACGCCGCGCCGCTGTTGCGGGTCAGGGTGAGGTAGACCGCCCCGCCGAGCAGGCGGACCGGCGGGCGGTCGTCGAGCAGTTGCAGGGCGAGGTGCTTGGTGAGCAGATCCGTCAGCAGCGCGAGCAGCGCGATGCCGACGAGGAGCACGACCGCCCTGCGGCGGGGCGTACGGCCGGCCGGCTCGGTGGTGCCGGGTCCGGCGGTCGGTGCTGTGGTCATCGACTCCCCATCGACTGTCCCGACGACGCAGGTCCGCCGTCTCGCGAGGTCACCGGGGAGCGGACGTCAGCGCCGCTCCTCCAGCTGCTTGCAGGTCACGCAGAGGGTCGCCGACGGGAAGGCGGCGAGCCGCTCCACCGGGATCGGGTTCCCGCACCGCTCGCACCATCCGTAGCCGCCCTCGTCGAGCCGCTCCAGGGCACGCTCGACCTGGGTGATCCGTTCCCGGATGCTGTTGGCGAGGGAGATCTCCTGCTCGCGCTCGAACGTCTTGGTGCCGGTGTCGGCCTGGTCGTCCCCGGCCGAGTCGGTCAACCGGTCGCGCTGCAGCTCGGTGATCTCGCTCAGCGTCTGATCGTACTCGGCACGCAGCTCGTCCCGTCGGGCCGCCAGGGCCGCCCGGATCTTCTCGGTCTCCGCCGTGCTGCGGGTGGCCTTCGCCGTCGGTTTGCGACCGGCGGTCCTGGTGTCGGCTGGCTTCGCCATCGTCAGCTCCCTCAGCCGCGGGACGCGGCGCTCGGCGGTGCCCGGACAGGGTCCGCCGACGTGGCGTCCCCGGGTAACAAAACGGGCGCACGGCAACGGTGGCCGCGCACTCCGGAGGTTGGCAAGAATACGGAACGTACAGGCGTCCGACAACGTGCCGCACTGTCGTACCGCTATTCAGCCCCTAATAACCGCTAATTGGGGCAAAACGAAGACTAGCAGATCAGCCGTCCCGATCCTCGCCGTACTCGCCGAACCACCTCGCCAGGCGACCCCGCCGGCTGACCGCCCGCAGCCGCCGCTCCGCCTCGTCCCGCACCCCGGCGGTCGCCACGATCAACATGCTGTCCCCGGTCTTGAGCCGAGTGTCCGCGCCCGGCACGAACCCCACCCCGTCGCGCAGCACCAGGGTCACCGACGCGCCCACCGGCAACCGCAACTCGTCCACGTGCACCCCGGCCAGCCGGGACCCCGCCGGCACCTCCAACTGGAGCAGGTCCGCCCGCATCCGCTCCAGCGGAGCGGTCTCCACCCGGATCTCGGCCGGCTCGGCGGGGGCGGTCACCCGCAACCGGCGGGCGGCCGGCGCGAGCGTGCCCGCCTGGAGCACCGTGAAGATCACCACCAGCACGAAGACCGCGTCGAACAGCCGGTCCGCCCCGGGCACCCGGGCCGACAACGGGATGGTGGCCAGCACGATCGGCACCGCGCCACGCAGCCCCGCCCAGGACAGGAAGAGCTGCTCGCGCAGGCCCACCCGGAACGGCAACGCCGACACCAGCACCGACAGCGGCCGGGCCAGCAGCAGCAGGGCCAGCCCGGTCACCACCGCCGGCACCAGCGCGGTGTGCAGCCGCTCCGGCGTGGCCAACAGCCCGAGCAGCACGAACAGCCCGATCTGGGCCAGCCAGGCCAGCCCGTCGGCGAACCCCAGGATGGCCTGCCGGTGCGGCAACCGGGCGTTGCCGAGCAGCACCCCCGCCACGTAGACGGCGAGGAACCCGGAGGCGTGCAGCACCGCCCCGGCCGCGTACGCCAGCACGGTGAACCCGACCGCGGCGATCGGGTACAACCCGGACGACGGCAGTGCCGCCCGGCGCAGCGCGAACCGGCCGGCCAGCCCGGCGGCCAACCCCACCGCCGCACCCACCCCCAGCTCGTAGCCGACCAGGAAGACCTCGAACCACCACGGGTGCTCCACCGGCCCGGTGCGCGACAGCAGCACCACCAGGATCACCACCGGGGCGTCGTTCATGCCCGACTCGGCCTCCAGGGCGGCCACCAGCCGGGGCGGCAGCCGCAGCCGGCGCAGCGTGGCGAAGACCGCCGCCGCGTCGGTGGAGGAGAGCACCGCGCCGTAGAGCAGCGCCAACCGCCAGTCCAGCCCGAGCAGCAGGTGCACCACGAGACCGACGACGACGATGCTGACCAGCACCCCGACGGTGGACAGCGCGCCGGCCAGCCCGAGCACCGGGCGCAGGGTGCTCCACCGGGCGGTGAGCCCACCCTCGGCGATGATCACGATCAGCGCGCAGAACCCCAGCATCCGGGTCAGCTCGGCGTCGTCGAACCGGATACCCAGCCCGGCCTCGCCGATCGCCACCCCGAGCGCGAGATAGACCAGCAGACTCGGCACGCCCAGCCGGGTGGAGAACCGCACCGCGCCGATCGCCACCAGCAGCACGGCCGCCCCGAGGAGCAGGGCGAGATCCAGTCCCGGCGTCACGGGCGCCCCACCCGGGGCCCCGTCACCCGGCCGATCCGTCGCGCAGCCGCCGCAGCAGCGCGGTGACCTCCGGCGTCACCCCGTCCACCAGGAAGAGCTTGTCCCGGCTGGCCACGCCGGTGCGCAACGCCACCGCCGCCGGGCGGACCCCCAGCGCCCCGGCCAACGCCCGGCGGGCCGCCTCGGTGGCCCGGCCGTCCACGGCCGGTGCGGTCACGGCGATCACCAGGGCGGGCCCGTGCGGGCCGGTGAAGCAGCCGCCGACCCGGGGTCGGGACGCGCCGGGCTTGACCCGCACCGCGACGGTCACCGTGTCGTCCGTGGGCATCGACACCGGCCTCAGCGGGGGTAGGTGTCGGCGAGCAGGGCGGTATCCGGGTTGCACAGACCGCACGGGGTGAACCCGAGGGCGACCGCCTCGTGCACCGGCAGCGGCTCGTGGTCCCGTTCGATCAGGTGGGCGCAGGAGAGCAGATGGTAGCGGGGGTGCCCGTCGACCACCCGCACCTCGGCGTCGAGCTGGGCCACCCGGGCGGCGTCGGCGGGCGGGACCCGCTGGGCCGGCGGGTCCCACGGCGACTCGGCGTCGTCCGGGTGCTCCCAGGGTGGCGCGAGATCGTCCCCGGCCGCCCAGGCCGGGTCGTCCGCCGGGTCCCGCCGCGGGTCGTCCGGGTCGGGCCGGTCGGGACCGGTGGTCGGGTCGGGGGCGCGGTCGGTCGCCGGGTCGGCGCGGCCGGAGGTCGTCCGGTCCGGCGCGGCGGACACGAGGACGGGCTCCCAGGGGGCCTCCGCGTCGGGCTCCCAGGCACCGGCGTCGGGCCGGGTGGACAGGTCGACGGGGTCGCCGGACACCGGCGCGCCGGGTGGTTGCCGCCACCCGGCGTCACCGGTGCCGAACGTCGTCGCAGGGTACGTCGTCGGTTCGTCCGACGGCGTGGTCGCGGCCGGCGGGGTGGTCGGGCGGGACTCCGTCGCGCCCCGACCCCGCGCCTGCGCCTGGTCCGCCGCCCTCGCCCGGGTGACGGCTGCCTGGCGGGCACCGGCCACCAACGCGACGGCGGCCAGCAGACTGGCCGCGATGGAACTGATCAACAACGTGCTGGAGCCGTCGACGAGACCGAACGCCAGCAGGACGACCGCGACGAGGATGAGCAGCAGACTGGCGACTAGCACGGCTCACCCCCGCCGCGTCGTGGGTCGTGGCTGGGTCGGCGACCGTCGGGGGACGGCCGCCGACCGTGGATCAGCGACCTGCTTCGAGGGCGCCGGAGCGACCGCCGCCGTACGAGCCGGCGAGGCCGGCCGCGGCGAGGCCGTTGCCGCCGACGGCACGGGTGCCCTCGGCGCGGGTCATCTCGGCCTCAAGGCCCTGACCCCGACCGTCGAGGTCCCGCAGCTGGCTCTCCAGGTACGCCTTGAGCCGGGTGCGGTACTCGCGCTCGAACTGCTTGAGCTCCTCGATGTGCTTCTGCAACGCGGTCCGCTTGGCGTCCAGGCCGCCCATGGCCTCCTGGTGCCGCTGACGGGCGTCGCGCTCCAGCGCGTCGGCCTTGGCCCGCGCCTCGCGGGTGACCTCCTCGGCCTTGGAGCGCGCCTCGGAGAGCAGCTGGTCGGCCTCCCGACGGGCGTCGGAGACGTGGTCGTCGGCGGTGCGCTGGGCCATCATCAGCACCCGCAGCGCCTGCTGCTCGCCGTCGCCGCCGACGGCCGGGCCACCGGTGGTGCGGACCTGCTCCAGCTCGGCCTGCATGGCGCGGGCGGCCTGCTCGGCGGCGGCCTTGTCGCGCTGCACCCGGTCGAGCTGGGCCTTGACGTCGTTGAGCTCCGCCGCCAGCCGGGCATCGCCACCGGGGCCGGCAGGGGCCCCACCACGACCGCCGCGCTCCACCTGGGCGCGCAGCTCGTTGTTCTCCTCGATCAGACGGGCAAGCTCACGCTCGACCTCGTCCAGGAAGGCGTCGACCTCCTCCTCGTCGTACCCCCGCTTGCCGATCGGCGGCTTTTTGAAGGCGACGTTGTGCACGTCGGCCGGTGTCAGCGGCATCGAAACTCCTCGGGTCAGTTGCGGCCGCGAAAGCGCGCGCTGGTCAGGAGAAGTTCCTGATCAGCGGATCTAACACAAACCTCATCAGCACGAACAGGATAACCAGGAGCACAAGGGAGGCCAGGTCGATGCTCACGGTACCAATTCGCAGTGGGGGGATCACCCGCCTCAACGCCTTGAGAGGCGGATCAGTGACGCTCCACACGGACTCGAGTCCGGCGGACGCGCCACGCCCCGGTTGCCACCGACGACCGTACTGGAGGACGGCACCGAGAACGAATCGGGCCAACAGCACGATAAGGAAGACGTACAAGATCAGGTAGAGCAGCTGGAACATGATCGACAACACGGCAGCGACGTCCCTCGGTCGGGTGGACTTAGCTCAGGGAGAAAAAGCCGCCCTCAGCGATCTTGGCTTTGTCCTCCGCGGTGACCTGGACGTTGGCCGGTGAGAGCAGGAACACCCGGTTGGTCACGCGCTCGATCGTACCGCGCAGCCCGAACGCCAGCCCGGCGGCGAAGTCCACCAGCCGGCGGGCGTCGGCCTCGTCCATCTCGGTGAGGTTGATGATCACCGGGACGCCGTCGCGGAAGTGCTCGCCGATGGTCCGCGCCTCGCGGTAGGTGGTCGGGTGCAGGGTGGTGATCTGGTAGCGCTGCTCCTCCTCGGCCACCACCGGCCGCTCCCGGGGCGACGCCTGCGGCGCCAGCGCGAGGTTGTCCCGCGTGTGGTAGCTCAGCACGCCCGAGGTGTCCGCGCCACCGGACCGGGTGATCGACCGGACGCTGGCCCGCTCCGGGCGCTCCGGCCGCTCGGCGCGTTCCGGACGCTCGTCGTCGGCCCGGTCGGCCTCGGCGAGCCGGCTCGACCGCTCGGTCAGCCGGCCCCGGTCACCGAGGCGCGGACGCGGCGCCGGCGGCTCCTCCGCGTCGTCCTCGTCGTCGTCGGCGAACTCCTCGGCGTACCGGCTCGACCGGTACCGCGACTCGCGGTAGCCGGGCTTGTCGTAGCCCTCGTCGTAGCCCCGCTCGTCGTCCTCCTCGACGAGACCGAGCCAGACCCCCGCCTTGCGCAGTGCACCCATCCCGCGCCCTTCCGTCCGCCGTGCGGCACGCACCCCCGTGCCGTGTCGCCATGATCGCGAGTGGACTCCATGCCCACCGGATCAGAGCGGCAATCCCCGACGTGCGATTCGCGGCTCGCCCGTCGTGGCCCCCGACCGGGGGCGCCACCCCTGAACAACACTGATGTAATTTGCTTCTATCGCGGTCAGGCTACCGCAGCGTGGAACGCATTCCGAGCAACGCGCTGCCGACGCGGACATGTGTCGCGCCGTACCCGATGGCCGCCTCCAGGTCGCCGCTCATCCCGGCGGAGAGCACGGTGGCCGTCGGATACCCGACCCGGAACGCCGCCGCCACCTCGGCCAGCCGGGCGAACGCCCGTTCCGGTTCCCAGCCCAGCGGCGCCACCGCCATCAGCCCGGCCAACCGCAGCGCCCCCGCGCCGGCCAGCGTCTCGGCCACCGGGCCGAGCCCCCGGTCGGGGTCGGCCGCGTCCGGCAGGGCACCGCCACGCGCCGGGTCACCGTCCAGGCTGACCTGCACCAACGTCTCCAGCGGACGGTCCCGGCCGGCGTCGGCCGCCGACGCCAGCGCGCGGGCCAGCCGGACGCTGTCCACGGAGTGCACCACGTCGGCGTAGCGCACCACCGAGCGGGCCTTGTTGCGTTGCAGCTGACCGATGAAGTGCCAGCGGACGTCCGCGCCGGCCGCCGCCACCTCCTCCGCCTTCGGCGCGGCCTCCTGGTCCCGGTTCTCCCCCAGGTCGGTGACCCCGAGCCCGGCCAGCGCGACCGCGTCGCCGGCCGGGTACGTCTTGGTCACCGCGATCATCGTCACCCCGGACGGGTCCCGGCCGGCGGCGGCGCAGGCGTCGGCGATCCGGGCCCGCACCGCGGTCAGCCCGGCCGCGAGCGCGGCGCGGCGGCC
>NZ_JACGMO010000073.1:0-37201 GCF_015354745.1 Micromonospora sp. S-DT3-3-22 | reverse complement strand
CGCCCAGCCCCCGGGCCAGGTCGGTGCGGGCCACCCGGGCCAGGCCGGCGTCGACCACCACCCGGACCCCGGGCACGGTGAGGCTGCTCTCCGCGACCGAGGTGGCGAGCACCACCCGACGCCGGTCGGCGGGGCGCAGCGCGGCGTCCTGCGCGGCGGCGGGCAGCCGCCCGTGCAGCGGCAGGACGGCCACCCGGTCGGTCAGGTCGGCCAGCCGGCGGGTCACCGCGCCGATCTCGCCCGCCCCGGGCAGGAAGACCAGCACGTCGCCGTCCTGCTCGTGCAGGGCCCGCCGGACGGTCGCGGCGACGTGGTCGAGCAGCAGCGGATCGACCCGTCCCGCGCCCGGTGGCGCGACCGGGCGCGGTGGTGGCGTCCAGACCCGGGTGACCGGGTGCAGGGCCGCCTCGGCGCGGACCACCGGGGCCGGCGTGTCGCCGCCGAGCAGGGCGGCGAACCGGTCCGCCTCCGGGGTCGCCGACATCGCCACCAGCCACAGCTCGGGCCGCAGCGCCGCCTGGGCCTCCACGGTGAAGGCCAGCGCGAGGTCGGCGTCGAGCTGCCGCTCGTGCACCTCGTCGAGCAGCACCGCGTCGACCCCGGGCAGGTCCGGGTCGCGCAGCAGCCGGCGGACCAGCAGGCCGGTGGTGACCACCTCGACCCGGGTGTCCGGTCCGACCCGGCGGTCGCCGCGCACGGCGTAGCCGACCCGCTGGCCGACCCGCTCACCGAGCAGGTCGGCCATCCGCCGGGCCGCCGCCCGGGCGGCCACCCGGCGGGGCTGGGCGACCAGCACCCGCCCGGCCACCCCGTCGGCCACGGCGAGCGGGGCCAGGGTGGTCTTGCCGGTGCCGGGCGGGGCGACCAGGACCGCGCCGCCGGCGTCGGTCAGCGCTCGCAGCAGGGATGCCAGCGCCGGTCGCACCGGCAGGTCGAGGGGTACGTCACGGAGCACGGCTGCCACTGTGGCACGCCGGGCGTCAGACCCGGCGTACCGCCTCCATGCCGGTGACGAAGGCTGTCCAGGCATCGGCGGAGAAGACCAGCGCGGGGCCGCACCGGTCCTTGCTGTCGCGTACCGCGATCCGGTCGTCGGTGGAGGCGATCTCCACGCAGTTGCCGTTGCCGCTGCTGCGGCTGCTGGTCCGCCAGTCCATCATGGACAGAGGCAGCGCCTGCATTCCGTACCTTCCGTTCCCCCCAGGGCGTGCCGCGGCGATGCGATCACGCAAAGTGACGAGAAGCCTCCTCCAGGCGGGCCAGGGACCGCTCCGGATCCAGTGCCATCCGGCACAGCTCCTCGTGCACAAGGGTATACCCGCGCACGTGTCCCGCTTCCTCCAGCGCCAGACCCACCGTGAGATTGTCCAGGTAAACCACGGAATTGTCGGCCGCGTCGGCAAACGTGAGGATCACGTACGGGGTGCTCATCGCGGGATGGCCCCCGGCCGAGAACGGAAGTACGTAGCATGTAACGTTCGGTGACTGGGCGACCCGGGCCATGTGGGTCAACTGCTCCGCCATGACGGCCGGCCCGCCCACCGGACGCAGCAGCACCGCCTCGTTGAGGACCACCGACAACTCGACCCGGGGCGAGTCCCGGTGCAGCACCTCCTGGCGTCGCAGCCGGGCGGCCACCTTGCGCTCCAGCCCCTCCTCGCCGGCCGTACGACGGAACATCTCCCGGGCGTACGCCTCGGTCTGCAGCAGCCCGGGTACGGACTCCGCCTCGTACGTGCGCAGGCCCTCCGCCTCCGCCTCCAGGCCGACGTAGAACTCGAACCACTCGGGCAGCACGTCGCTGTAGTTCTGCCACCAGCCGCGCTGCTGGGCGCCCCGGGCGATCTCGATGAGCGCCTCGGCGTCGACACCGGTCACCTCGTAGAGGGCCAGCGCGGCACGCACGTCACGGGGTTTGATGCCGATCTGGGCATTCTCGATGCGGGACAGGTTGCTCTTGGACATGTCGAGTTGGCGGGCGGCGACGTCCAGTGTCATGCCCGCGCGTTCCCGCAGTTGGCGGAGTTCACGGGCGATGCGGCGGCGGCGAACGGTGGGGCTGACGGTCACCCTCCGAGTCTGTCACGACAAGATCCGCAGGTCGCACGAGCACGGAGTGCAACTATCGAATCCGGGAGTTGCAAAGCTGGAGCTCTGCGGGCATCCTGTCACCCGGCGTGGATCACCTGTGGACAATGCGTGGGAGGCTCGTTTGCTGGTCGCCGACGAGTTCTTTCTGATCGCCCACAACGACAGTCGTGGCAAGGCCAAACTGCACCCGAGCGCCACCGGGCTCGGCCTCGCCGCCGGACTGCTGGCCGAGTTGATCCTGTTCGGACAGATCACCGTCTCCGGTGGACTGGTCACCGTGATCGACCGGCGTCCCCCGGCCGACGCGCTGGCCCACACCGTGCTCGACCAACTGATCGGTGAGTCGCAGCACCAGGCGGTGCGCACCTGGCTCGCCTTCCTGGCCCAGTCGTCCACCACGTCGGTGGGGGAGCGGCTGGCCCGGGCCGGGGTGCTGCGCCGGCAGGAGAACCGCCGGTTGCTGCGTACCACCGTCAGCTACCTGCCGATCGACCTCAACGCCGCCGCCTGGCCGGCGACCCGGCTGCGGGCCCTGGTCGAACGGCCCGAACAGCCGCTGGTGTCGGACACCACGCTGCTCGGGCTGGTGGCCGCCGCCGGGCTGACCCGCGAGGTGCTGTGGAGCGCCGGACCGCGCGCCCACCACCGGCTGTCCACCCTCGTCGGTTCGCTGCCGGCCCCCCTGAAGGAACTCGTCGTGCACACCGAGGCCGCGGTCGGCGCGGCGGTGCTGCGCGGCATCCCCTGATCTCGCCGCGCCACCCCCTTCCCCCTCCTCTCCCCTCTTCCGGAGCAGCCCCATGCCCCCGCATCCGACAGTCGACCGCCCCAGCAACGTCAGCGACGCCCTGGCCCGTGGCCGCCTCGGCGTTCCGTCGGTCATCTTCTTCGTCCTCTCCGCCGCCGCGCCGCTGACCGTGGTGGCCGGCGTGGTCACCACCGGCTACGCGGTCACCGGCATCACCGGCATGCCGCTGGCCTTCCTCGCCGTGGGCGCCGTCCTGGCGCTCTTCTCCGTTGGCTACGTGGCGATGGCCCGCCGGGTGGAGAACGCCGGCGCGTTCTACGCCTACGTCTCGCGCGGCATCGGCCGGCCGGCCGGCGTCGGCGCGGCCTGGGTCGCGCTCATCGCGTACAACGCCCTCCAGGTCGGTCTCTACGGCGCGATCGGCGCCGCCGCCGCCCCGGTGCTCGGCACCCTGTTCGGCGTCGAACCGCACTGGGCCGTGGTGGCCCTGGTCGCCTGGGCCCTGGTCGCCTTCCTCGGCCTGCTGCGGGTGGACGTCAACGGCCTGGTCCTGGCGGTGCTGCTGATCGCCGAGATCGTGGTGATCGTCGTGTTCGACCTGGGTCAGCTCAGCCACCCGGCGGGCGGCTCGACCAGTTTCGCCGCCCTCGCCCCGGCCAACCTCCTGGTGCCGGGGGCGGGCGCGCTGCTGGTGCTCGCCATGACCGGGTTCGTCGGGTTCGAGTCCTCGGTGGTGTTCAGCGAGGAGAGCAAGGACCCGCGGCGGACGGTCCCGCTGGCCACGTACCTCTCGGTGGCGATCATCGCCGGGCTCTACGCGCTCTCCTCCTGGTCGATGACCGTGGCCGTCGGCCCGGAGAACATCTCCGCCGCCGCCGGTGAGCAGAGCATCGAACTGATCTTCAACCTGGCCGCCGCGCACCTCGGCGACACCGCCGTCACCATCGGCCAGGCGTTGTTCATGACCTCGGTGCTGGCCGCGATGATCTCGTTCCACAACACCACCGCCCGGTACGCCTTCGCGCTGGGCCGGGAGCGGGTGCTGCCGGCCGCCTTCGGGCAGACCTCGCCGCGTACCGGCGCACCCCGGGTGGCCTCGCTGGCGCAGAGCCTGCTCGGCCTGCTGGTGATCGTGCTGTACGCGGTCAACGGCTGGGACCCGGTGGTGCAGCTGTTCTACTACGCCGGCACCGGCGGCGGCTTCGGCGTGCTGCTGCTGATCGCCACCACCAGCGTCGCCGTGATCGTCTACTTCGCCCGCTCCGACACCTCGGAGTCGCTGTGGAAGCGGGCGATCGCCCCGGCCCTGGCCACCGTCGCGCTGGCCGCCGTCGTGGCGGTGGCGGTGGCCAACTTCGCCACCCTGCTCGGTGTCGCGCCGGATTCGCCGCTGCGCTGGATCATCCCCGGGGTCTACCCGGTGGCCGCGCTGATCGGCCTGCTGTGGGGCCTGGTGCTGCGCTCCAACCGGCCCGACGTCTACGCCCGGATCGGGCGGGGCGCGGAGAGTGCGGCCACCTCGCTGTTCGCCCCGCCGGTGGAGCAGCCGGTGCCGGTGGAGTCCCGCCGGTGACCGCGCCGACCATCGGACGGCTCGCCGCCGCCGACACCCGCTGGGTCGCCGAGCGGATCGCCGAGGCGTTCCTGGTGCTCCCGGCGACCCGGTGGCTGGTGCCGGACGAGGCCAAGCGGGAGGCCGTCTTCGCCGACAACTTCGAGATCCTGGTCGACCACGCGATGCGGCACGGGCTGGTCTTCGGCACGGCCGACCGCGACGCGGTGGCGGTCTGGTTCCCGCAGGTCGGTGACGGGTCGCCGGCCCCGGCGGACTACGACGACCGGCTGGCCGCCGCCTGCGGGGAGTGGACCCCCCGGTTCCAGCACCTCGACGAACTGTTCGCCGCCAACCATCCGCACCCCGACCACCACCACCTGGCGTTGCTCGCCGTCCGGCCGGGGCGGCAGGGGCAGGGGCTGGGCACCGCGCTGCTGCGGCACCACCACGCCTGGCTGGACGCCCACGGGGTGCCCGGTTACCTGGAGGCCAGCAGCGAGGCCGGGCGGGACCTCTACGCCCGGCACGGCTACCGGCCGCGGGAGATCTTCCGACTGCCGGACGGCACGCCGTTCTATCCGATGTGGCGGGACCCGGCGGTCGGCTGACCCCGGACGGGGACCGGCCCCGGCACGCGTGCGTGCCGGGGCCGGTCCGTCGCTGGGAACCGGGAAGGCCCGGTCGGCGAACCGCCGACCGGGCCCCGTGGTCGTGGCGGTCACCGGCCCGCCGGGCCGGTGACCGCCTCCACCCCTAGTAGGTGCCGTCGAGCTGACCGCGCAGCTTGGTCAGGGCCCGGGCGAGCAGCCGGGACACGTGCATCTGCGAGACGCCGATCTGGTCGGCGATCTGCGACTGGGTCAGGTTGCCGTAGAAGCGCAGGGTGAGGATCTTCTGCTCACGCTCGTCGAGGGTGGCCAGCGCCGGGCCGAGAGCGACCCGGAGCTCGGCCAGCTCGAACTCGTTGTCCTCGCCGCCGAGCATGTCGCCCAGCTCGGTGGCGCGGTCGCCGTCGCCGGTCGGGGTGGACAGCGACACCGCGTTGTACGCGCGGGCACCCTCCAGGCCCTCCAGGACCTCTTCCTCGGTGAGCTTGAGGTGGGCGGCGATGTCGGCGACCGTCGGCGAGCGGCCGAGGGTCTGCAACAGCGAGCTGTTGGCGTCGGAGATGGCCAGCCGCAGCTCCTGGAGCCGCCGGGGGACCCGGATGTCCCAGGTGCGGTCGCGGAAGTGCCGCTTCAGCTCGCCGATGATGGTCGGGATGGCGTAGCCGGCGAAGTCGACGCCGCGCGACGGGTCGAACTTGTCGATCGCCTTGATCAGGCCGACGGCGGCGGTCTGGGCCAGGTCGTCGGTGGGCTCGCCCCGGCCGCTGTAGCGGTGGGCCAGGTGGTTGGCCAGCGGGAGCCAGGCCTCGATCGCCCGGTCGCGCAGCGCGGCCCGGGACGGGTGGCCGGCGGGCAGCGCGGCCATCGCGTTCAGCAGGTCGGCGGCGCTGTCGGTGAGTGCGCGCGGGTCCAGCTTCTCGGTGGTGGACGGTGTCGCCGCCGGCTTGCTCATGGTGGGCGCGGTCATTGGTGGTCCTCCCTGCACCTCGTCCGCGGTCAAAAAGACGTGACGCTTCGGTTTAGCTTCAGATGGGCCGTTCGGAAGCCACCATAGCCTGATCGGTGAGTGGAAATCTAGCCGAAAGGCTGATGTACTTAAGTGATTTTCTATCGCAAAGACGCACTATCGGACATGGTTCGCGTCGAATGTGATCACGGGCACCGGTCGATGCGGCAGGCCACCCGGAACCCGACACCACGGCAGCGGTGTCGGCTATCCGTCCTTGTCCCGCCGACAGGACCGCCCGTAGCGTCGCGGGAGACCACCGCCGTACGGAGGACCACGTGCTCGACCCCGCGCACCCGCAGCTCGTCGTCGACAGCCGTACGCTGCACTTCAGCTGGTTGCCGGCCGACCCGGACGCGGTCGCCGCCCTGGTCCCGCCCGGCCTGTGCCCCCGGCCCGACCGGCAGGTCTTCATGAACCAGTACGTCGTCGAGGACGCCGCCCAGACCTCCGGCCTCGGCGCGTACTCGCTGACCTACGTCGGGGTGGCCCTCGCCGGGGTCGACGCGCCCGACGGGGTCACCCCCGGCGGCTGGTGGACCCACTACGTCACCTCCAGCCCCCGGGTCCGGGACTACGCCGCCGCCCGGGGCGCCCCGGCCGTGCTGGGACGCACCACCCTGCGGGAACGGGGCGACGTGCTGGTCGCCGACACCGAGGTCGGCGGCGTCCCGCTGATCCGGACCCGGGCCCGGATCGGCCACACCGGCCACGAGTTGCGCGCCGGCCACCACCGCTACTTCACCCGGCGCGACGGCGAACTGTTCAGCGGGGTCTACCCCTACGTCTCCGAACCGGTCAGCCCGTTCGAGATCGAGTCGGTGGAGTTCCTCGACCCCCGGCACCCGAGCTACGCGCTGCGCCCGGAGAACCCCCTGCTCATCGCCAGCGGGTGCTACGCCCCGCGCACCTCGTTCGCCTACCCGGGCGGCCTGACCCGGTACCCCACCCCGCCCGCGCCGGCCCCCGACCGACGGGACCTACCAGGTGCCCTCGCGGCGGGCGTGCAGCGGCCTGCCGTCGGGGTCGTAGACCAGCCGGTACGCCGGTAGCGCCCACAGCCGGGTGTACCAGGGCAGCCGCTCGGGCCGGTGCGGACGCAGCCGGCCCGGCGGCCGGGGGCCCGAGCGGCCCGAGTCGTGCCACCGCTGGAGGGCGTCCGCCGTGGCGGTGATCGCCGCGACCGCGCTGGCCGGGTCCAGCAGGTCGGCGTCGTCGGCACCGTCCGGGTCCCGGTCCAGGTGCTCCCGCCACAACCGCAGCCGCAGGTCCCGGGCGAACACCCGGGCCCCGTCACCCCGACCCGCCGGGTCGACGGGGGCCCGCTCGTCGCGGGTCTCGTCGAGCACCGCGCAGGACAGCTCGCTGTCGTGCGTCCAGGACCGGCGGTTGAAGTTGTCGCTGCCCACGCTCGCCCACACGTCGTCGACCACGCAGATCTTGGCGTGCACGTAGACCGGGTCGCCCGCCCGGTTCTCCACGTCGAAGACGTGCACCCGCTCCGGCGCGGCCCGTTGGCACAGCGACAGCGCCTGCTCCCGGCCCACCATGTTGGGCGGCAGCGCCAACGCGCCGTCGACGTCCGGGTAGCGGGGGACCACCGCGACCAGGTGCAGGTCGGGATTGTCCCGCAGCGCCTCGGCGAACAGCTCGGCCACCTCGGTCGACCAGAGGTACTGGTCCTCCAGGTAGATCAGCCGGCGGGCCCGGCGTACCGCCTTGGTGTAGCCGCGGGCCACCGTCCGCTCGCCGTCCGGGGCGAACGCGTAGCGGGGCCGCACCGCCGGGTAGGTGCGCAGCACCTGGATGTGGTGCGGGCCGCAGGGCGGCGGGTCGGCCGGCGGGTCGGGCAGCGGATCGGGGCTCAGGTCGGAGCCGCGCAGCCGGTCCCGCAGGTAGGCCAGCGGGTTCTCCGAGTCCAACGGCATCGGGTCGGTCCACCGCTCGCGGAACGTGGTGTCCAGCGCGGCGACCACCGGCCCCCGGACGGCCAACTGCACGTCGTGCCACGGCGGGTGCGGGCCGTACCTCGGTGACATGGCGAGGGCCTGCGGGTCGCCATGGTGGTCGGCGTCGTCGCGGCGGCTGTGGCACAGGTCGATCCCGCCAGCGAAGGCGACGTCCCGCTCCGGGGCGTCGCGGTGGCGCAGCACCACCAGCTTCTGGTGGTGCGACCCGCCCCGCCGGACGCGCTGGTCGAGCAGCACCTCACCACCGGCGGCGTTGACCGTCTCGCTCAGGTCGCGGTTCTCCGCCTCGCTGTAGGACAACGCGTCGAGGTGGGAGCGCCAGAGCAGCCCCTTGACCAGCACGCCCCGCTGGGCGGCCCGCGCGAAGAGCTGGGCCACCGTCGGGCCGTCCGGGCGCATCCGCTCGTCCGGGTCGCCCCGCCAGTCGGTGAAGAAGAGCTGGTCGCCCGCGCCGAGCGCCTCGACCTCGGTGACCAGGCGGTCGAAGTACGCCGACCCGTGAATCAACGGCTCGGCGAGGTTTCCGGACGTCCAGACGGGTATCCGGGAGACCGGGTTGGCGCGTTCCTCAGCGGTCAGGAACCAGTCCTCGATCGCCACGTTCCAGCCTCCCGAGGTCGACGACGTCCTCACGGTAGGACCCCCGCCGTCGGTACGCACTCCGGGTCTCCCCGGAACCCGCCCGGACGGTGGCCTACCGCACCCCGCGAAGCCATGCACGCCGAGGAGGCCAGGCCATGCCCGCCGAGACGACGAACCCCGCGAACGAGGACCGTACGGATGCGGTCGAGAGCGAACGCGGCGCGATCCTGGCGGTGCTGCTGATGGTGATCCTCGGGGTGGCCGGCATCTTCGCGGTGTCCTGACCGTCGCGGTCCCGGCCCGGGCGTCCCGGTGACACCGGGACGCCCGTCGGAGGTCGGTCTCAGGGGCGGTCGCCCTGGCCGCCGGTGTGCGGCAGCCGCTGGGCGGGCACCACGCCCAGCTTGCCGGCCTGGAAGTCCTCGAAGGCCTGCATCAGCTCGGCGCGGGTGTTCATCACGAACGGCCCGTAGTGCGCCACCGGCTCCCGGATGGGCCGGCCGCCCATGATGTAGAGGTCCAGGGCCGGGGTGTTGCCGTCCTGCCTGCCGTCGGCGGTCACCCGCAGCGCGTCGCCCGGACCGTGCACCGCCAACTGGCCGCCCTGGAAGGGCCGCCGGTCGGTGCCGACCGTGCCGCGACCGGAGAGCGCGTAGACCAGCGCGTTGAAGTCGGCCCGCCAGGGCAGGTCTAGCTCGGCGCCGGGCTGGAGCGTGACGTGCGCGATGGTGATCGGCGTGTGGGTCGACCCCGGCCCCTGGTGCCCGGCGATCTCACCGGCGATGATCCGGATCAGCGCGCCGCCGTCCGGCGTGGTCAGCAGCGCCGACTCCCGGCCACGGATGTCCTGGTAGCGCGGCGGCATCATCTTGGCCACCCGGGGCAGGTTGACCCAGAGCTGGAGGCCGTGGAAGAGGCCACCGCTGGCGACCAGGTGCTCCGGCGGGGCCTCGATGTGCAGCAGGCCACTGCCGGCGGTCATCCACTGGGTGTCGCCGTCGGTGATGGTGCCGCCCCCGCCCTGCGAGTCCTGGTGGTCCATGATCCCGTCGATCATGTAGGTGACCGTCTCGAAGCCCCGGTGCGGGTGCCACGGGGTGCCCTTCGGCTCGCCCGGCGCGTAGTCCACCTCGCCCATCTGGTCGAGGTGGATGAACGGGTCGAGATCCGACATCGGCACCCCGGCGAAGGCGCGGCGGACCGGGAAGCCCTCACCCTCGTAGCCGCTGGGGGCGGTGGTCAGCCGGCGGACCGGCCGGTAGCTGGTGGTCTCGTCGAGCCGGGGCAGGCGGGGCAGGACGAGGACGTCGTCGACGGTGATCGCGGGCATCGCGGGCTCCTCAGGTGTCGCGGTGGGTGGACGACGCGTCCCGGTCGGCGCGCAGCCGCCGGCCGAGCCGGTCGAAGACCCGGGTCAGGGTGGCGACCTCGGCGTCGTCGAGGTCGTCCATCAGGTGCCGCCGGACCGAGGCGAGGTGCCCCGGCGCGGCCTCACGTAGGGCCAGCAGCCCGGCGGCGGTGAGCACCGCCTCGCTGCCCCGACGGTCCCCGGGGCAGGACTGCCGGGCGACCAGACCCCGCCGCTGCATGGTGGAGATCTGGTAGGTGAGCCGGCTGGGGGAGAAGACCAGCCGGGCGGCCAGCTCGCCCATCCGTAGCCGCTGGCCCGGTGCCTCGGAGAGCAGGACCAGCACGTGGTAGTCGGCGAAGCTCAGCTCGCCGTCGGCGCGCAGATCGTCCTCCAGCTGGGTGAACAGCCGCTGGCTGGCCTCGATGTAGGCGCGCCAGCAGGCCATCCGCTCGCTGTCCAGGCTCTCCGTCATGCCCCGAACAGTAGCACTCTTTCAAATTTAAACAAGCTCTCTGATGTGCCTGTGAGCAGCGAGACATTTCTCCTTGACGGGAGGAAATTCAGGATTTGAAGGAAAGAGTGGCCGGTGAGCTGGCAGACTGCCCCGGTGGAACCCGTACAGATCACCGCGCCCGGCCTGGTGCTGCGTCCCTGGCGGGCGGCGGACGCGCCGGCCGTGCTGGCCGCCCTCGTCGACCCCGACATCGTCCGGTGGAACGGGCAGGGGGTGACCGACCTGGCGCAGGCCGCCGCGTGGATCACCCGGCGGTCCGACCGCAGCGACGGCAGCCACGTCTCCGTCGCGGTCACCGACGCCACCGACGGGACGCTGCTCGGCGCGGTCTCCGTGCACCAGATCCGGGACGGCAACGCCGCCGTCGGCTACTGGACCGCCGGGCCGGCGCGCGGACGCGGGGTCGCCTCCGGCGCGCTGCGGGCGCTCACCGGCTGGGCCTTCACCCACCTCGACCTGCACCGGATCGAACTGTGCCACGCGGTCGACAACCCCGCCTCCTGCCGGGTCGCCACCCGTGCCGGCTACCGCTGGGAGGGCACGCTGCGTGAGTCGCACCGCTACGGCGACGGCCACCGGCACGACGAACACCTGCACGCCCGCCTCGCCACCGACAACTGACCCGCTCCGCTCCCGCTCACCCGTCGCCCCCGCTCACCCGTCGCCCCCGCTCACCCGTCGCCCCCGCCGCGGCCCTGCCCTGTCCCGGGTGATCAAGAGCTTTGCGTCACCGTTGAGCCCGATTTCCGCCTCAAACTTCTTGATCACCGCCCCTTCGGCGCGGTGTCCCGGCGGTGTCCCCGGTGATCAAGAGGTTTGCGTCATCGTTCAGCCCGATACTGACGCGAACCTCTTGATCACCGGGGACGGCGGCTCGGGGGAGGGCGCGGGGGTTCGGGGGAGAGCGGCTCAGGGCGGGGGAGGGGAGAGCGGCTGGGGTGGCGGGAGAGGGGCGGGTCGGGTTCGGCGGCTGGTTAGGGTCGACGGGTGGACGACCTCGACGTGCTCGACTGGCGGGAACGCACCGCCGCGCTCTACCTGTCCGACACCGACCTGGCCGGCTTCCGGGCCGCCCGGGACGAGCTGTTCCGCAGTCACCCGGCCAGCCCGCTGCCGGCCGCCGACCGGGCCGGTTTCCCCGGGCTCGGCTGGTTCCCGCCGGACCCGGGGGCGGTGGTCGAGGCCCCGCTACGCCCCGCCTCCGGCACCGAGACCATCGACACCGGCGGCCCGGACGGGGTGGTCCGCTACCGGCGGGTGGCGGTCGCCGAGACACCGTGGGGGCCGCTGACCGTGTGGTGGATCGAGGCGTACGGCGGGGGACTGTTCGTGCCGGTCCGCGACGGCACCAGCGGCCGGGAGACGTACGGCGGTGGCCGGTACCTCACCGACACGGTCAAGGGGACCTTCGGGCGGGGACTCACCGTGCTCCCCGGCCACCGGGTGCGCCTCGACGCCAACTACCTCTACAACCCCAGTTGCGCGTACGACGACACCTGGGCCTGCCCGCTGGCACCCCCGGAGAACCGGCTCGCCACACCGATCCGGGCCGGTGAACTGGTCTATCCTCGCCGCGACCGCTGACCCTGCCACGTCCCCGCCCCACCCGCCCCGCCGCTCGGCGAGAGGTGAGGTCAGCGGCCGGCCTGGCATGCCCAGGTCAGGAATCGGTCGGTCGCGTCCACTGGCCTGCCGCCGTCGAGCTGCGTGAGCTGGTCTTCGGCTTCCTCCTTGAGCTTCGACAGCAGGGTCAGCAGGCCCGGCCGGTCGTCGGCGTACGCCGCGAGGAGCGCGAGTTTCGCTTCCCCGCAGGGCCACGGGTGGGCGTCGATCCGGCAGAGCCAGGTGGGTGGTAGCGGCGTGTGCCGGCCGGGAAGCAGCTCGGTCACGCCACCACGACCTTTCCCGGGACCGGCCTGCGCGGAGCCGGTCGACGGGGGCCGGGCTCCAGGCGCGTCGCTCCGGCCGGCATCAGGAACAGGGTCCGCCGCCGGACCGCGTCGCCGGCTGCGTCCAGCTCGTAGGCGTCGATCCACAACCAACAGTCGTACGTGTGCCGGTCGGTGAGCACCCGGATGACCCGTACCGTGATCGGACGGATGAACTGCACGCTCGCGGCGCGCGTCAGGTGGAGCACGTCGCCGGGGCGGATCGTGTGCGGGGTCACCGGGCTAGCTCCCGTTCCAGCCGGGGGGCCCGGCGGTGGCAGTGGGCCCGGCGGTGACAGGGGACGGCGTTCGCCAGCCGGCCGGGGCCCCGCCACGGTGGGACGAACGGCCCGATCGGGCCGGGCACCGACGGGCGTGCCGGTGGTGGGTCGTCAGGCTTGCGGCGCGGCTCGGGCGGTGGTGGGCTGTCGGGCTCCGGCGTGTCCGGCACGGTGCTCCCCCTTCGTAGCGGTGGATGGAACGGGGGCCGCCTCCTGCCCCTCCACAGGAGACGGCCCCCGCAGCAGACGCGGCCGGCGGATCTCCCCTCCAACCGGCGGCGCCGCTCCGGGCTCCACCTTGCCGAGGGTTGTGGAGCAAACACACCGCGTAGCAATATGCAGGCAGACGTTCAGAATGTTCGGCCGCAACGTGGGAGGGAACGGGATGAATCTGGCAGTCAAAGAGGCCATGGCGCAGACCGGGGAGACCGCCGAGAGCCTGGCAGCTCAGGTCGGGGTCGACCCGAAAACCGCAGCCAGGTGGGCACGCCACGGGAGCATCCCGCAGACCCGGCATCGCGCCAAGGTCGCGGCGGTCCTGGGCCGCGACATCCTGGACCTCTGGCCGGATGCGCTGAAGCGTCGTGAACCGGCATGGTTCCGGTCCTGGGTCGACATCGAGCGCGAGGCGGTCGCCCTACGGGGATTCGAGCTGGCATGGGTGCCCGGCCTCCTCCAAACCGAGGCGTACGCGCGGGCGACGCTGGCGCTGGCGACAACCACCCCCGAAGAGGTCGACGAACTGGTGACGGCACGGATGCAGCGGCAGGCGATCCTCCACCGGCCGCAGCCTCCGCTCGTCGTCGGGGTGCTCGATGAAGCGGTCCTCCGGCGGCGCGCAGGCCGCGACGGCAAGCTGATGCGCGAGCAGTGCGAACACCTCGCGGCCTGCGCCGAACTGCCGTGCGTGCAGGTGCACGTCGTACCGCTCGACACGCCTATCTACCTGGGCATGGGCGGTCCGTTCGTCCTGGCCGAACTGCCGGACGGTGCGCGGATGGCGCACCAGGACGGTCCGGCCAGCGCACACATCACCGACGACGCGGCAGAGATCGCTAGCCTTGAACGTAGGTGGGCCCGCATAGTCGGCGAGGCCCTACCCCGGTCGCAGTCTCTCGACCTCATCAGGAAAGCGGTGTCAGCATGGACCTGACCGGCGCGCGGTGGCGCAAGAGCACGAAGAGCGGGGACAACGGCGGAAATTGCGTCGAGGTCGCCGACAACCTGCCCGGCGTCGTCCTGGTGCGGGACACGAAGGACCGTGAGGGTGGGACGCTGGCGTTCGCGCCGGGTGCGTGGCGGGGGTTCGTGGACTTCGCGAGGGCGTCCCGCTAGCCAGAAATCCCAGTGCCCCCGTCGGCCGGGGCCTTCCTCGCTGCCCGGGTGACGGGTGCTCCCGGCGTGTCATGGTCGGGCCGCCCGCCCCGGTCGGGGGCCGACCACGCGACCGTCGCCCCGACGCGAACCGCCGCCCCGGCGCTGGGCGCGTCGGGACGGCGGCGGGGTCGGACGGGTCAGCGGGCGGTGGCCCCGGTCGGGGTCAGGTGCATCCGGCCGAGCATCTGCCGCGCCTGGTCGGCCAGAGCGGCGTCGACGGTCACCGCGTACTGGCCGGCGCGGAGCGAACTGGCCGAGGTGAAGTCGCGCTGGCCGCCGGACATGGCGTGCGCCACCGCGCCGAACACGGCACCCCAGATGGCACCGATCACCAGTCCGACCAGGATCACCGCGAGCCAGTTGCCGACCGTGAAGATGCCGAACAACAGACCGATGAACAGACCGAACCACGCGCCGGTGCCGGCGCCCAGCAGGGCGGCGCGTCCCGTGGTGAGCCGGCCGAGCACCGTCTCCACCAGGGTGAGGTTGGTCCCGACGATCGCGGTGTGCTCCACCGGGAACCGGTTGTCGGCCAGGTAGTCCACCACGCGCTGCGCGGACGGGTAGTCCGGGTACGCGCCGATCGTCACCGTGGGCGGGCCGGCCTGCGGGCCGTGTCCGTCCCCCGGCGGCGTCGCCGGCCGGCCGGCCGGACCGGACGGGAGGTTGTCGCCGCCCGGCATCCCGGGTCGCCAGGTGGCGGTCGGGTTCGCTGCTCTGGTCATGGCATCCTCCTTCGTCAACGACCGGCGTTCCCGCCGGCCCGCCGAGGTAACGCCGGCAGCTCCGGCAATCCGGGCGGCCCGGGCCGCCGGGGTGACGGTCACGGGCGGACGGACAGAAGGCGGTGTGGTCGAGGAATGCGCTCCGCGGTGCCCGGGTAACCCGCCCCGTGGACAGCGGACGGATCAGCGAGCACGGGTTCCTCGCCGACGGGCGCAGCGCCGCGCTGGTGGACCGGTACGGCTCGGTCAACTGGTGGTGCCCGGCCCGGTTCGACAGCCCGTCGGTCTTCGGCCGGCTCCTCGACGACCGGGCCGGGCACTGGTCGATCACTCCGGAGGGCGACGACGTCCGGGTGTCCCGCTCCTACCTGGACGACTCGCTGGTGCTGCGTACCGTCTTCCACACCGGCACCGGCTCGGTGGCGGTCACCGACGCGCTGGCCCTGGAACCGGAGGCGCGCGGGCACGACATCGGCCTGCGCTCGCCCCGGGTGCTCGCCCGGCTCGTCGAGGGGCTCTCCGGCGAGGTGCCGGTACGCGTCGAGTTCGCTCCCCGGTTCGAGTACGGCCGGGTCACCGCGTACCTGACCCACGCCGCCGGGGTGATCGACGCGCGTGCCGGCGCGTGCCGGCTCAGCCTGCGCTCCGACGTGCCGTTGGCCTGCCGGCACGGTGACGCCGTCGGCCGGGCGACGGTCCGGGCCGGGGACACCCTGCGGCTCACCCTCGGGTACGCCCCGACCTACGACGGCGGCGAACCGGCGCTGCCCGCCGCCGACCGGGTGGTGGCCGACGCGGTGGCCGGCTGGCATTCCTGGGCCGACCTGCACGACTACCGGGGCCTGTACCGCGACCAGGTACGCCTCAGCGCGATGGTGGTGCAGGGCATGACGTACCAGCCCAGCGGCGCGATCGTCGCGGCGGCCACCACCTCGTTGCCGGAACAGGTGGGTGGCGACCGCAACTACGACTACCGCTACGTCTGGGTCCGCGACTTCAGCCTCACCCTCCAGGCGTTGTGGCGCTCGGCCTGCCCGGACGAGGCCGACCGGCAGTTCTCCTGGGTGGCGCGGGCGATGGGCCGCATCGACGACGGCCGGGTGCCGATCATGTACGGCGTCGAGGGCGAGCGGGATCTCACCGAACACTCCCTCGACCACCTGCGCGGCTACGCCGACAGTCGACCGGTGCTGGTCGGCAACGACGCCTGGACCCAGCGGCAGAACGACGTGCTGGGCGAGATCCTCGACGCCGCCTGGCTGATGCGGCACTACCTGGACCCGATGTCGCCCGACGTACGGCACCTGCTGCGGGCCCTGGCCGACCAGGCGGTCCGGGCCTGGCACCTGCCGGACTCCGGGATGTGGGAGGCCCGCGACGCCGAACGGCACTACGTGTCGTCGAAGGTGCAGTGCTGGACGGCGCTGGACCGGGCGGTCCGCTTCGGTCCCCGGCTCGGTGACCCGGCCGACGTCGTGCGGTGGACGCGGGCCCGCGACGAGGTCCGCGCGGCGGTGCTGCGGCGGGGGTGGAACGACCGGCTGGGCGCGTACACCGGGGCCTTCGACTCCGACCGGTTGGACGCCTCGGTGCTGCTCATGCCGCTGGTCGGCTTCCTGCCCGCCGCCGACCCGAGAATGCGCTCCACCATCGACGTGGTGGAGCGGCGACTGTCCCGGGACGGGCTGCTGCGCCGCTGGGACGGTGACCCGGCCGGCTTCGTGATCTGCTCGTTCTGGCTGGCGAGCTGCCTGGCCCTGGCCGGCGAGCAGGAGCGGGCCACCCGGCTGTTCGAGCAGCTCGCCGGCCGGGTCAACGACCTCGGCCTCTACGCCGAGCAGATCGACCAGGCCACCGGCGAACAGGTGGGCAACTTCCCGCAGGCCTTCTCGCACATCGGCTTGATCAACGCGGCCGGGTTGCTCACCGACATCGCCGAACGACGACGCGACCTCGCCACCGACCGGCCGCACTTCGTGACGACCGGCACCGACGTCGTGGCGACGTCGACGTGAGCCGTGCCGACCGGCACGGACCGACGGAGGGAACACGCTGATGAGCGGACGACTGACCGGCCGCACCGCCCTGATCACCGGCTCGGACTCGGGCATCGGGCAGGCCACCGCGATCGAGTTCGGCCGGGAGGGCGCCGACGTGGTGGTGCACTACCTGCACGATCACGCCGGCGCGAACCACACCCGGGCCGAGATCGAGAAGGCCGGCCGACGGGCGGTGGTGGTGCAGGGCGACATCAGCGTCGAGCACCAGGTCGAGGCGATGTTCGACGAGGCGCTGGCGGAGTTCGGCGCGTTGGACGTGCTGATGAACGACGCCGGGGTGGACGCCTCCGGCATCGGCGTGGCCGACCTGGACACCGAGACCTGGGACCGGTGCATCCGCACCAACCTGTACGGGATGTTCTTCTGCTGCCGGCGGTTCGTCCGGCACCGCCGCGACCAGGGCGGCGGCGGGAAGATCATCAACATCACCTCGATCCACCAGGAGGTCGCCCGGGCCGGCGGGGCGGACTACGACGCCAGCAAGGGCGGCATGCTCGAACTGGCCAAGAGCCTCGCCCTGGAGGTCGCCCCGATGCAGATGAACGTCAACAACATCGGGCCCGGAATGGTGCTCACCCCGTTCAACCAGGAGGCCATCGACGACCCGAAGTACCTGGCGGAACAGGTGCAGAGCATCCCGTGGAAGCGGGCCGCCGAACCGGTCGAGATCGCCCGGCTGGCCGTCTTCCTGGCCAGTGACGACGCCGACTACGTGACCGGGTCGACGTACTTCATGGACGGCGGCCTGATGCAGAATCAGGGCCAGGGCGCCTGAGCCGGCCGGCCGCGCCCCGGCCCCCGCCCGGAAGGCCCGCCTGATGCGGCTGCTCATGATCGCCGACACCCACCTGCCCCGGCGCGCCCGGGAGCTGCCGGACGAGGTCTGGACGGCGGTGGACGCCGCCGACGTGGTGCTGCACGCCGGAGACTGGGTCGAGGTGGACCTGCTCGACCGGCTGGCCGAGCGGGCCCGTCGGCTGGTCGGCGTGTACGGCAACAACGACGGCCCCGACCTGCGGGCCCGGCTGCCCGAGGTGGCCGAGGTGGAGCTGGCCGGGCTGCGGGTGGCGGTGGTGCACGAGACCGGGCCGAAGACCGGCCGGGAACAGCGCTGCGCGGCCCGGTTCCCCGACCGCGACCTGCTCGTCTTCGGCCACTCGCACATCCCGTGGGACAGCGTCGCGCCGGGCGGCCTGCGGCTGCTCAACCCGGGCTCACCCACCGACCGGCGGGCCCAGCCGTACGCCACGTACCTGACCGCCGAGGTGGCGGCGGGACAACTCGACCGGGTCGTGCTGCACCGCCTGCCACCCCGCTGAGGTCACCGGCCCCGGCCGGTCTCCTCCTGCAACTCGTCGATCCGCCGGGACGCCTCCGCCTTGGTCAGGTCGTCCGGCACCTCCTCGCCCGCCTCCCGGGCGAGGGTGTGCAGGTACGACTCCTGGGCGGCGGTGGGCGGCTCGTCCCCGGTCACCCACTCGTCCGGGTCCTTGATCGCCCCACGCGGGTCGGGCAGCTGGTCGTTGTCGGTCATCACGTTCACCTCTCCTCGAACAGCCGTGCCAATACCCCGCCGTCCGCCCGGTCATGCCGGTCGCGGTGCCTACGATCAACCGGTGGACACGGACGTGATCGTGGTGGGTGCCGGCATCGCCGGGGTGGCGTGCGCCGGGGAACTGGCGCGGGCGGGCGTACCGGTGCAGGTCCGGGAACGTGGTCGGGTGGCCGGCGGCCGGATGGCCAGCCGACGTTTCGACGGTCGCCCCGCCGACCTGGGGGCGGCGTACCTCACCGCCGACGACCCGGACTTCGTCGAGGTGGTCGGGCGCTGGCAGGCCGCCGGGCTGGTGCGGGAGTGGACCGACACCTTCGTCGCGTACGGCCCGGACGGCCGGCGGGAGGTGCCCGGACCGGTCCGCTGGGCCGCCCCGCGCGGCCTGCGTTCCCTGGTCGAGGAGATGGCCCGGGAGTTGCCGGTGACCGTGGACCGGTTCGTGTCGGGCGTCGCGCCGGGCCCGCTGGTGGACGGCGAGTCCGCCGCCGCCGTCGCGCTGTGCACCCCGGGACCGCAGGCCGCCCTGCTGCTCGACCCGGCGTTGACCGGGGCCACCCGGGCCGCCGGCCGGCAGCGGTGGTCGCCGGTGCTCGCCGCGGTGCTGCGTTTCCCCGGCCGGCGGTGGGCAGACTTCCGGGGCGCCTTCGTCAACGAACACCCGGTGCTCGCCCTGGTCTGCGACGACGGCGACCGGCGTGGCGACGCCGCCCCTGTGCTGGTCGCCCACACCACACCGGAGTTCGCCGCCGGTCACCTGGCCCAGCCCGGCGCGGCCGGCCCGGCGGTCGAGGAGGCCGTCCGTGACCTGCTCGGGCTGCCGGACCCGGCCGAGCTGGTCCACGTGCACCGGTGGACGTACGCCCGGCCGGTCGAGCCGGACCCCGACGGTGGGTTCTTCCTCGACGACGACCTGGTCGGGCTGGCCGGGGACGCCTTCGGCAGGCCCCGGGTGCAGAGCGCCTGGCGCTCCGGCCGGGACCTGGGCCGGGAACTGGCCCGCCGGCTCAGCTGACCGTCCGGCCGGCCGGTGACCGGTCAGCCCCGGGCGCCGTCCAGGGCCGGCTCGTCGTGCCGGCCCCGCTCCGCCGGATCGGAGGTGCGTTCACCGGCCCGGTCCAGCAACTGCATCACCGGGGTCGCGGCCATCCCGTGCACCACCACCGACACGACCACCACCAGGCCGACCGTCGCCCAGATCAGGTCCGCCTGGGCGAAGTCCGCCTTGGTGGTGGCGTACGCCAGGTAGTAGAACGAGCCGACGCCCCGGATGCCGAACGACGAGATCACCCAGTGCTCGGCCGGTCGACCCGGTGCGCCGCGCAGCGACAGCCAGCCGACCAGCGGCCGGATGACGAACACCAGGGCCAGCCCGACGGTCGCCGCCTGCCAGGTGAGCGGGGCGAGCAGGCCGGTGATCACCGCGCCGCCGAACAGGAGCAGCAGCAGGACGGTCAGCAGCCGCTCGGTCTGCTCGGCGAAGTCGTGCAGCACGGCGTGGAACTCGTGGGTCCGCTCGGCGGCCCGGATCGCCCGCGCGGCGACGAACACGGCCAGGAACCCGTACCCGCCGATCACCTCCACCAGCCCGTACGCCAGGAACGTGGCGGCCAGCGCGAGGAAGCCCTCGGCGTGCCGGGCCAGCCGCAGCTCGCTCGGGGCGCGGAAGAACAGCTTGCCGAGCAGCCAGCCGACCAGCAGGCCACCGCCGATCCCGACAGCCAGTTTGTAGAGCACGTCGACGGTGAACCACTCGGCGAACCAGCCCGACGGGGCGAGCCCGGCGGTGGCGATCGCGATGGCCGCGTAGACGAACGGGAAGGCCAGGCCGTCGTTGAGGCCGGCCTCGGAGGTCAGCGCGAAGCGCACCTCGTCCTCGGAGTCCTCCGCGTCGGTGGGTTCGCCGACCTGCACGTCGGAGGCGAGCACCGGGTCGGTGGGGGCGAGGGCCGCGCCGAGCAGCAGCGCGGCGGCCGGCACCAGGCCCGCCCACCACCAGCCGAGCAGCGCCACCGCCGCGATGCACAGCGGCATCGCGATCGCCAGCAACCGCCATGTGGACGACCACTTCCGCCAGCTCAACGGTCTGTCGATCTTGAGGCCGGCGCCCATCAGCGCCACGATCACGCCGATCTCGGTCAGGTGGGTGGCGACCTGCGGGTACCGCAGCGGGTCCGGGGCGGGCAGCCCGATCGGCAGGGCGAAGACCAGCATCCCGAGGCCGAGGAACGCTATCGGCATCGACAGCGGGCGACGCTCCAGCAGGCGGGGGAGCACCCCGGCCAGCAGGGCGCCCACGCCCACCAGCGCGAACTCGACATCGACCAGTTCCACCCCGACCACCTCTCACCCCCGGCCACGGGTGTGGGCGGGGGTGGGACTGTGCCCCGTGACCGGCCGGGCTAAGCCTGGGTGTCCGGCTTGTCCCGGCCCGGGGGTCGATCAGTGGCCGCCGATGGACCGCTGGCCGGCCGGGCCGGACCCGCCGGTGGGGGCCGGTCAGCCGGGGGGAAGAAGGATCTCGAACCAGACCGTCGAGCCCCGTACCGTCGGGTCGGTGCCCCAGGCGTCGGAGAGCTGTTCGATCAGCCCCAGGCCCCGGCCCCGGCTGCTCAGCGTGTCGGTCTGGGCCCGGGTCACCGCGCCCCGGGTGCCGGAGTCGGCCACCGACACCAGCAGCCGTTCCGGGCTGAGGTCGATCTCCACCCGGGCGGCGGTGCCGGCGTGCAGCAACGCGTTGGTGGTCAGCTCGCTGGTGCACAGCACCGCCGCGCCGATCACCGCCTCGGGCACCTGCCACTCGGCCAGCTGCGCGGTCATCCAGTGGCGCACCCGGCTGGGCGCGGTCGGCTCGGCGGGCATCTCCATCCCGGCCGACCGGCTCGGCTTGAGCGCGTGCTCCACCGCGAGCACCGCCACGTCGTCCTCGGTGGCGCCGGGGACCGCGCCGGTGGCGACCGCGCACAGCGCCCGGGGGTCGCCGCTGGCCGCCCCGGCCACCGCCGCCGCCAACCCGGCCAGGCCGGCGGTGAGGCTCTGCCGCCGCCGCTCGACCACCCCGTCGCTGTAGAGCAGCAGGGTGTCGCCGGGGGTGAAGGGCACGGTCGCGGTGTGCGGCCGGCACCCCAACCCCAGGGGCGCGCCGGTCGGCAGCTCGACGAAGACGGCGGTGGCGTCGCCGTCCGGCCCGGACCGCCGGATCAGCGGCGGGGGATGACCGGCGCTGGCCAGGGTGATCTCGCCCCGGTCGGCGTCGACCACCCCGAAGGCCACCGTGACGAACAGTTCGTGGGTGCCGGTCTCGGTGCCCAGGCTCGCCACCAGCCGGTCCAGCCCGGCCAGGACGGCGTCCGGGCGGGGATCGGTCAGCGCCAACGCCCGCAGCGCCGCGCGTACCTGCCCCATCCGGGCCGCGGCCTGCACGTCGTGCCCGGCGACATCGCCCAGCACCACGCCCAGGTCACCGGAGGGCAGCAGGAACGCGTCGTAGAAGTCGCCCCCGGCGGCGTTGCCGTCGACCCCGGGGTCGTAGCGGGCGGCGATGCGCAGCCGGGGCAGCGCCGGCAACTGCTCCGGGAGCATGCTGCGTTGCAGCAGCTGGGCGGTGCCGTGCTGGGTCTCGAACCGGCGGGCGCGCTCCGCCGCCTGGCCGACCAGCTCGGCCGAGGCGGCCAGCAGCGCCCGTTCCGCCGCCGTCCAGCCGTGCGGGGTCTGGTAGCCCACGGCGAGGCCGCCCCGGATCACCGACGAGCGCAGCGGCAGCGCGGCCAGCGAACGGATCTTCTGGTCGTGCCGGTCGACGGCGGTGTCCCGCAGCGGCTGGCCGTCGCCGGCGAAGAAGGGCACCCCGCTGCGCGCGCCGACCACCACCGGCGCGGTGGTGTCCGCCGGGACCGGCCGCCACAGCGGGGGCAGCCGCTCGTCGGCCTCGTCGAGCAGTTCGCCCCGGACGCGCCGGACCAGCCGCCAGGCGGGGCCGTCGTCGACGGCGAAGGACACCTGGTCGGCGTCGAAGGAGTGCAGCGCGTAGCGCAGCGTCACCCGGGCCACGTCGTCGAGGGTGAGGGTGCCCGACAGCGCGGCGGCGAAGTCGGACAGGCTCTGCAACTGCTGGGTGAGCTGGCTGGTCTGGGCGGCGACGGTGAGCACGCCGACGATCCGCCCGGTGCTGTCGCGGACCGGGGAGTGGCCCCGGGTGAAGACGGTGTGTTCGCCGGTGCCCTGCTGGTGGACGGGGAGCACCGACTCCTTCTGGAGGAAGGACTCGCCGTGCCGGTAGGCCCGCTCGATCACCTCGCCGACGCCCGGGGCGTGCCACAGGTCGGCGTAGACCTCGGGGGCCGGCCGGCCCATCGCGTCCGGGTGCCGGTCGCCGATCACCTCCGCGTACGCCTGGTTGTAGAGCAGCACGAAGTCGTCGCCGTAGTGCAGCGCCATCGGCACGGGGCAGGACAGGATCACGTCGACCAGGACGCGGATGGTCACGTCCCAACCCTGTTGCGGGCCCAGCGGGGTGTCGGCCCACGGGTGGGCCGGCACGGTCGCCGCCTCCGGTGTGACCCCGGCCGGCCCCGGTGCGGGGGTTGGTGACGTCGGGACCCGCCCGACCGTGCCTGGCATGTCCGCAGCCTATCCGGAGCCGGCCCGAGCGACCCGATCATGCCCGGCGCCTCCGCTGACGCCGACCTTCGTGTAGTTCCGGCGGGTTCTCCATAGACATGTCGGGAAAATCGGTGCGGATTCTCCGGCGTGCTGCTGCGGCGGACGGGTAACCGGGCGGCGCAGTCCATTGGACAGGAGGGACATCATGCCGGAAACCCTTGCGGTCAGGCAGGTCGACATCGGTAGCGCCTTGACCGACATGTGGCGGTCGGTGCTGCTGTTCGTGCCGAGAGCCATCGCGTTCATCGTCATCCTCGTGGTGGGCTGGCTCATCGCCCGCGCGGTACTCAAGATCGTGGACGCGGCGCTGGAACGGGTGGGCTTCGACCGGGCGGTCGAACGGGGCGGGATCAGACGCGCGTTGGAACGCACCAAGTACGACGCCAGTGACATCCTGGCGCGGCTCGCGTACTACGCGGTGCTGCTGTTCACCCTGCAGTTCGCGTTCGGGGTGTGGGGACCCAACGCGATCAGCGACCTCATCCGGGGGGTGGTGGCCTGGCTGCCGCGGGCGTTCATCGCGATCGTCATCGTGGTCGTGGCCGCCGCCATCGCCAACGCCGTGCGGGACCTGGTCTCCGGTGCGCTCGGCGGCCTGTCGTACGGCAAGGTGCTGGCCGACCTCGTGGCCGTCTTCATCCTGGCGCTCGGGGTGATCGCCGCGCTGAACCAGGTCGGCATCGCCACCACGGTCACCACGCCGGTCCTGATCGCGGTGCTCGCCACCGTGGCCGGCATCCTGATCGTCGGCGTCGGCGGCGGTCTGGTGAAGCCGATGCAGTCCCGCTGGGACGGCTGGCTGGACCGGGCGGCCGAGGAGTCGCGGGCGGTCCAGGAGCACCGGCGGGCCCGCGCGGCCGGGCAGGGCGACATGGGCCGGCAGATGGCCGACCGGGGCGGCGAGCGGACGCAGGCCATGCCGCGCGTCGACGAGGCCCGCACGATGGCCGGCGGCCGGGGCACCTACCAGTCCGGCTCCGGCGACGAGACCCAGCAGTTCGGCCGTCCGGGCAGCTGAGTCGGCAACACACCGCAGGGGTGTCCGCGCGTGGCGCGGGCACCCCTGCCGGCGTACCCGGGTGGGTCAGGCCGGGTCGAGGTGCCGGGGGTCGAGGGTGCGGGCCAGGGCGCAGACCGCGAGTAGACGGACCAGCACCCAGTCCGGAGCGGTGAAGTCCGCCGCGCCGTCGGGGAGCAGGCCGTGCGCGCGGGCGGTGTCGCGGACCCCCTCGGCGTAGCCGGCCAGGGCGGCCGGGGTCAGCGGGCGGCGGTCACCGTCGAGGCTGTCCCTGATCGCCGCGGCGTGCTGGTCGACCAGCGCGAGCAGGCCGGGCCGGGCCGCGGCGGCAGCGAGGCCGGGGGCACCGACCGAGGCGGTGAGCAGGGCCAGGTGGGAGCGCGCCGCGCGCACGGCGGTCCGGGTCGCGACCTGGGGGTACGGCACTCGCATGAGGAACGAGGTTAACCACCCGGTAACCCCGGCGGAGTCGGCCACCCGGCCGGTACGGGTTCCCCCGCCGGTCGGCCGGCCCTCCGCCACCGGGACCGATCCGCGCCCCGACGGGCAGACGGCGCACCGGCCACCGTCGGCGTCGGGGCGGACCGCAACGGGACGCGGCGTCGGAATCCGCCCCCGGCCGTCAGGGGGTCAGTGACCCGAGCAGCACGGTGCCGCCGCACGGCAACTGCCCGACGTTGCCGACGGTCAGCACGTACTGCCGTTGCCGGGAGCCGTCCGGGTTGGCCCGCTGCACGTACCGGCTCCGGGTCACCTCCAGTTGGCAGGCGGTGCCGCCACCGGCCCCCGTCGGGGCCAGTCCGGGCAGGTAGACCGCGTTCAGCGGGTTGGCGTTGTTCCAGGTCCAGGTGGCCGAGGCCCCGACGGCGAGCGTCCCGGTCGACCACGACGCCGACGGGTCGGTCTGGGCGAGCTGGAACTGACCGGAGCAGGTGATCGTGCCGCTGTTGCGGAGCACGAAGTAGAACTTGCGTACCCCGTCCGGCTCCTGCCGGTACCAGCTGCGGGTGATCTCCAACTGGCAGGCGGCCGTCGTGGTCGCCCCGGTCGGCGTCAACCCCAGCAGGTACGACACGGTGGGCGGGATCTGCTCCACCCAGCCGTAGTTGCCGCTGGCCCCGGGCGCGAGCGCACCGGTCGACCAGTCGTGGGTCGGCGTCAGCCAGGACAGCAGGACGGTGGCCGTGCAGGTGATCGTGCCGCTGTTGCGGACCACGAAGTGGAACCGCCGCTCGCCGCCCGGCTCCCGGGAGTACCAGGTCCGGGTGACCTCGAACTGGCAGGGGGTCAGGTCACCGGCCCCGGTGGGGGACAGCCCCACCTGGTAGGCGGCGTTCAGCGGGTTGGCGTTGTTCCACACCCAGCCCTGGGTGACGCCGGGCGCGACCGGGCCGGTGGACCACGACGCCTGCGCGGCGGCGCTGCGGACGGCGGCGAGGTCGCGGGCGTCCCGCTCGCCCACCGGCGGCGCGGCCGACGCCGGGGTCGGGGTGAGCGCCACCACCGCCAGCAGGCTCAGCAGCCACGTCCACACCGTCGGTCGTCTGGTCACGGTCGGCGCTCCTCGGGGTCGGGGGTGCCGGTGTACGGCGACCGGGGCGCGGCGGGTGCCGGGCCCGGTGCCGGGTGTGCGGCATGCCGACAAGGTCGCACACCGGTGGCCGCCGCGGCGGGGCCGATATCCGACAGCGCGGGACGACGCCCCGGACGGGCTGGCGTCGCTACAGTCCAGATCCCACCCGGAAGGAATCCCACCGATGGCCCTGTCCCGTTCCGCCCGCCGGTGGTTCGCCGCGCGCCTCGCCGGCACCGTCGCCCTGGCCCTGACCGTGCCGCTCGCCCACCCCGGGGCGGCCGTGGCCGGCACCGCGCTCGGCGACGGCGACGTGCAGATCGCCCGGACCGCGCAGGACTACACCTACCGCACCTACCAGCGGCACTGGTCGGTGGTCGCCGTCCAGCCCGCCGCCACCGCCGACTGGGACCTGACCCTGCGCGACGCCGCCGGCAGCACGCTCGCCACCAGCGTCTACGGGCTCGGCCGCACCGACTTCGTGGTGGTCGACTCCACGGCCGGACACCGGCCGTTCGGTGCCTACACGGCCGTGGTCAGCGCGTACACCCCCGGCGTGTACTGGGTGCAGCAGCGGACGGACACCACCACGATCACCCTGCCGCCGGTGACGCACTCCGGCACCACGGGCGCGTCCGACCCCGACCTGACCTTCTCCAGCCTGGTCGACCACGACGTGGTCACCGTCGCCGACCTCTGGCTGACGGCGGGGGAGTCGTTCTGGGCACACACCACGACGGCTGCGTCCTCGCTGCTGCTGGCCGAGAGCGACCCGGCCGACCCGACGAGCTTCGTCCAGGGCCGGGCCACCGTGGCGGCCCGGCAGCACACCGAGGTCATCGACGGCTGCACCCGGTACACCGCACAGCGCACCGGCTGGCACGCCCTGATCCAGACCGGCGACCGCGCGCCGGGCACGCACGTCCCGACCCAGGGCACCGCCTACGCCCTGCACCGGATCGACCCGGCCCGGCCGCTGAGCTGCCCGCAGCGGGAGTTCCCCGGCCCGACCCCCTGACGGGGGCCGCCGGGCGGGTCAGTCCGCGGAGGTGGCGTCGGCCGGGCGACGACGGCCGGCGTCGTCGGCGATGATCACGGTGGCCACCATGAGCGCGACGCAGAGGCTGAACAGCCACGAGTCGTCGGAGGAGAACCTAGCGGAGACCGGGGCCTGGATGGCGGCGAGCAGGAAGCCGAGCCAAGCCAGGCGACGCTGACGAGGGGTGAGGAAACCGGAGCCCTGTTGCATCCCGAAAGTCTTGCGCGACCCGTTCGGATTACCGTCAGCCGAACGGCGGATTCTGGACGACCTGTCCGGTTTACTGCCCGTCCGGGCGTTCCAAACCACCGGTTCGGGGGAGGCGACAATCACGTCGACCCGTTCTCGGTGATGCGGCAGGATGAGCGTCCGTGTCCGTCGCCCCGCCCCGTACCTCCCTGCTCCTGCTCGCCTACCTCGCCTTCGTCAGTCTCGGCCTGCCCGACGGCCTGCTCGGCGTCGGCTGGCCCTCGATCAGCGCCGAGTTCGGCGTACCGACCGGCGCGGTCGGGCTGGTGCTCACCGCCGGCACGATCGGGTACCTGACCTCCAGTGTCCTGGCCGGGTTCACCCTCGCCCGGCTGGGCGTGGGCCGGCTGCTGGCCGGCAGCACCCTGCTGGCCAGCCTCGCGCTGACCGGCTACGCCAGCGCACCGGCGCTGACCGTGCTGGTCGGCTGTGCGCTGGTGCTCGGCCTGGGCTCCGGGGCGATCGACTCCGGCCTCAACGCGTACGCCGCCGGGGCGTTCGGCCCCCGGCACATGAACTGGATGCACGCCTTCTTCGGCCTCGGCGTGGCCATCGGCCCGCTGGTGATGACCGCCATGCTGAGCACCGGCGCGGGCTGGCGCTGGGGGTACGCGGTCACCGCCGCCGCCCAGCTCGCGCTGGCCACCGCGTTCGCGCTCACCGTCGGCGCGTGGCGGGACCGCACGGGCGGCCCGCCGCCTTCCGCGCCGGTCGACCGGACGGTCGGTGCGCGGCCCGACGACACCGTCGTCGCACCGGCCGGCCGCCCCGGACCGGTCGACGGGCCGGCGGGGGCCAAGCGTGTCGGGTCGGTCGACGACGCGACGGGGGCCGGGCGTGGTGGGTCGGTCGACGACGCGGCGGTGCCGGCCGGGGTGCGGATCGGGGAAACCCTCCGGCTGCCCGCCGTCTGGTTCGGCGCGCTCGCCTTCGCCGTCTACGTGGCGATCGAGGTGTCCGCCGGGCTCTACGCGTTCCTGCTGCTCACCGAGGGGCGGGGGTTGCCCGACGCGGTCGCCGGGCTCAGCGTCTCGGGGTACTGGGGCAGCCTGTTCGTCGGCCGGGTGGTGCAGGGGCTGGTCGCCGAGCGGCTCGGCACCACCCGGGTGCTGCGGGGCAGCCTGCTGGGGATGGCCGTCGGGGCGGCGCTGATCGCGCTGCCGGCCCCGGGCTGGGTGACGGTGCTCGGCCTGGTCGTGCTCGGCTTCGCCGCCGCACCGGTGTTCCCGCTGCTCACCCTGAGCACGGCGGAACGGGTCGGCCGTGCGCACGCCGACCGGGTGATCGGTGTGCAGATCGGCGCCGCCGGGATCGGGGCGGCCCTCATCCCGGCCGGGCTCGGGGTGCTGCTCGGCGACACGTCGGTGCGGTTGCTCGGCCCGGTGCTGACGGTGCTGGCGGTGGCGCTGCTGGTGGCGCACGCGGCCGCCGCCCGCCGGACCGCCGCGCCGCCCGCCGGCTGAGCCGTTTCCGCCCGATCGGGCTGAGCCGTCGCCGCCCGATCGGGCCTCTGCGCCGATGCTGCGGTGTCCGATCGACCGGGACACCGCATCATCCGCCCCATGCCGCCGACGCCGAGGCACGTCACATGGTGTCGGGCCCGGTACGGCCCGTCGTGGAGGGGCGGTAGGCGCGCTCGGTGTCGGTCATCTCCCGGCGCTCGGCCTGCGGGCCGGCACCCCGGTCCACCGGTTCGGGGCCGTGCCCGAAGGCGGCCTCCTCGCCCGCGTCGTTGCCGGTCGGGTCGTCGGCCTGCCCGTCGATGGTAGACCGGGCGATCGCCCGGTCCAGTTCCTCCAGCGGCGTCCTCTGCTCGTCCCGCCACACCCTGCCGTCGTTGTCCGTCATACCTTCGCGGTACCCCGACCCGATGATCGCAAACGGTCGGACCCCGGACCGGCGACGGCCGCCGGGGAAACCGGCGGCCGTCGGGGCGGTGCGTCCGTGTCGGGGGAGAAGGGGATCAGGGCTGCGGACGGTCGACCGACCCGCGCCACGCCCCGGTCTCCTGACCGCGACGCTCGATGAACTGCTTGAACCGCTCCAGGTCGCCCTTCGCCCGCCGGTCGACCACACCCAGCTTGTCGCCCGCCTGCTCGACCACGCCGTGCGGCTCGAAGTCCATCTGCAGGGTCACCCGCGTGTTGTCCTCGTCGAGCCGGTGGAACGTCACCACACCGGCCTGCTGGGTGCCGCCCGTCGACTTCCAGGCCACCCGCTCGTCGGGCAGCTGCTCGGTGATCTCGGCGTCGAACTCACGCTTGACCCCGGCGATCTCCACCGTCCAGTGGGTCATCGTCTCCGACAACTGCCGGACCTCCTGCACCCCCTCCATGAAGTGGGGGAACTCCTCGAACTGGGTCCACTGGTCGTAGGCGGTCCGTACCGGTACCGACACGTCCACGTGCTCGATGACGCCGCTCATGCGAAATCCTCCTCTGGCCGCTGGTGCTCATCCGGATCGTGGGCCGATCCGGTCACCAACGCGTCGTCTCGTTCCGGTGCCCGAGTGCGGCCCACACCTCGGAAATCGTCTGGAAACGGGTGCCCTCCGGCAGGCGCTCCAGGGCGGCCACGAGGTCGTCGGGCGCGTCGTTCTCCCGGGCGTTGGCGACAAGCGTCAGCCGGTCCCCGGGCAGGGCCGTCATCGTGATGAACCGACCCAGCCGGCTGCGCGCCTCCACGTCCTGCGGACTCATCCCCTGTGGGGTGCCGGTGCGCAGGTCGCCCGCCGGTGCCGTGGTCGCCCCCGGCTGGTCCTCGCCGGCCGGCTCCGCCTCGCGGAACTCCTCGACCCGCGAGCCACCGGCCCCCGACCCCTGGACGAGGCCGCTGACCTCCTGGCTCATCTGGTCATCGACCCTCGGTGCGTGCTTGCTGCTGCCACGTTCCATGCCTGTTGTGCTACCCGCGCCCGCCCCGGGGAAACACCGGCCCGGACGCCGGACCCGACGGGTCACGAACCGGCGGTGGCCTTCGGCGGCAGCACCGGCTCACCCGGGTCGTCCTCGCCCGCCTGCAACCGACGCCCCCGCTGCAACTCCGCGTTGATCTGCACCCCGAACATCAGCGCCGAGTTCGACAGGTACAGCCACACCAGGAAGGCGATCACCGCGCCCAGGCTGCCGTAGGTGACGTCGTACGAGCCGAAGTTGGCCACGTACAGGCCGAAGCCGAAGGAGACGACGATCCAGGACAGCAACGCCACCGCCCCGCCCGGGGTGAGCCAGCGGAACCGGGGCTGCCGGACGTTGGGGGCGATCCAGAACATCAGCGACAACAGCGTCATCATCACCAGCGCCAGCACCGGCCACTTCGCGACGCTCCACAGCGTCCGGGCCAGCCCGCCGGCACCCACCAGGTCGCCCACCGCGTCGGTCACCGGGCCGCTGACGATCAACCCCAGCGCCACCACCGCGAGCAGCAGCAGCGACAACCCGGCCAACCCGATCTGCAACGGGCGCAGCCGGTAGAACGGGCGACCCTCCTCGACCCCGTAGATCGCGTTGGAGGCCCGGGTGAACGCGCCGATGAACCCGGACGCCGACCACAACGCGCCCAGCAGACCGAAGCTGAGCAGCACCTTCGTCCCGCTCTGCTGGTCGACCACGGTGCGCACCACCGACACGAAACCCTCGTTGCCGACCACCGAGCCGGCCCCGATGTCGCGGGCCAGGTCCAGCACGGTGTCCACCGTCCGTTCGCCGTCGGAGACCAGCCCCACCAGGGCCACCACCACGACCGTGGACGGGAACAGGGCGAGCACGCCGTAGTAGGTCAACGCCGCCGCCCAGTCGGCGCAGTTGTCCTTCACGAAGCTCCGGCCGCTGCGGACCAGCACCCCGCGCCAGGTCGACCAGCTCAACTGGCGTACCCGGCGGGGCACGCGCATTTCCGACCCGCCACCGGCGACCGCGGCCGGCTCCGTCGTCGCTGCCATGCTCGGCTCCTCGTCGCCCGACGACCCGGCGGACCCGGCGTCCGGCGCGCGTCTGGGCGGGGCGGTACCCGACGGCGGAAATCGACAAACCCGACGTCGGCGTTTGCCGGTGCGGGCGCAGGGAACCGTTCGGTCAGCCAGACGAAGTCGACGCGGAGGAGGACGGGATGCCCGGGCGCGAGGTACTGCCCAGCACGCTGCGACGCTCCCCGGAGAAGGCGCAGCGCACCTGGGAGAAGACGCACGACTCGGCGGTGGAGACCTACGGCGAGGGGGAGCGGGCGCACCGCGCCGCCTTCGCCGCCGTCAAGCACAGCTTCGAGAAGGTCGGCGACCACTGGGAACCGAAGGGCCGCAAGGGGCCCAGCGACCGGCAGGCCGAAGGCGGCGGCCCCGCCCGCCGGGCCCCCACCGCCGGTGGGGTGGACGCCAACGCCACCAAGGACCACCTGATGCAGGTGGCGAAGAAACTGGACGTGCCCGGCCGCAGCCGGATGACCAAGCCGGAACTGGTCAAGGCCATCGAGAAGGCCAACAACCGGGCCACCCGCAAGGCCCGCGGCGACTGACCGGCGGTACGCGCGGAACGCGGGGCCGCCCCGGTCAGGGGCGGCCCCGGTTCACCAGTGCCCGCCGGCCGGCGGTTGCAGGTGCACCGCCTTGACCGTGCTGAACTCGTCCAGCAGCTCCGGGCCGTACCCGAAGCCCTGGCCGCTGCCCCGGCGCGGCTGCGCGGCACCACCCGGCGCGCCCCCGAACACCGCGTTGACCTTCACGGTGCCCACCGGCAGCTCCCGCCAGGCCCGCTGGGCGTGGCTCATCGACCCGGTCAGCACCGTCGCCGCCAGCCCGTACGGCGAGTCGGCGGCACACCGCAGCGCCTCGCTGAACGAGTCCACCGTGACCACGGCCGCCACCGGCCCGAACGTCTCCTCCCGGACCACTGTCATCTCGTGCCGGCAGTCGGTGACCACCGTCGCCGGATAGAACGCCCCCGGCCCGTCCGGCAGCACCCCACCGGCGCGCAGCGTCGCCCCCTGTGCCACCGCCGCCGTGACCTGCCCGTGCACCTGGTCGCGGTGCCGCCGGTCGACCAGCGGGCCCAACTCGGTCGCCGGGTCCCGGCCCGGCCCGACGACCAGCGCCCCGGCCCGCTCCACCAGCGCGTCGACGAAGTCCTCGGCGACGTCGCGGTGCGCGTAGATCCGTTCCACCGCCACGCAGAGCTGCCCGGCGTTGGCGAACGCCCCGAGGGCGGCCTGCTCGGCCGCCCAGCGCGGGTCCACCCCGGCGTCGACCACCAGCGGGTCGCTGCCGCCGTTCTCCAGCAGCGCCTTCGCCCCGGTCCGGGCGCAGGCCGCGGCGATCGCCCGGCCGGTCGCGGTGGCCCCGACGTGCGCCACCACGTCCACCGGCTGCGCGGCCAGCGCCGCGCCCACCTCCGCGCCCCCGGTCAGCAGGGACAGCACCCCCGCCGGGAACACCCCGTCGAACAGCCGGGCCAGCAGCCACCCGGTGACCGGGGTCCGCTCGCTCGGCTTGTAGAGCACCACGTTGCCGGTGACCAGGGCCGCGCCGAGCAGCCCGCAGGAGACCGCCACCGGGTCGTTCCACGGGGTGATCGCGGCCACCACCCCCCGCGCCTGCGGCAGCATGAAGTCGATCGCGTCGCCGTCGCCGTGCAGCGTCCGGCCGCCGCGCAGCGGGCCCAGCTCGGCGTACTGGCGCAGGGTGCCGACGCCGGCCGCCACCCCGCCCCGGGCGTCGCCCAGCGGCTTGCCCATCTCCGCCGTCGTCGCGGCGGCCAACTCCTCGGCCGTCGCCGCCACCGCGTCCGCCGCCTCGTGCAACAGGTGCGCCCGCCCGGCCGCCGACGTCGCCGCCCACTCGGCGGCCACCTCCCGCGCCGCCTCCACCGCCTTGGCGACCTCGTCCGCCGTCGCCACCGGCACGGTGCCGACCGGCCTGCCGTCCGCCGGATCGAGTACGGTCAGCTCACCGCCCGCCCCGCCCGCGCCCCACACCCCACCGATGAGTTGCTCCACCCGGTACATGCGGCGGGATGCCCCGCTCCCGCCGAAGCAAACGCGTTTCGCCCGGTTGCCGGCCGGGTAGCCGGATCTGATGATCTCGCCGGGCACGGACACCGCGGACGCCGTCGTCATCGGTGCCGGACACAACGGCCTGGTGGCCGCCAACCTGCTCGCCGACGCCGGCTGGGACGTCCTGGTGCTGGAGGCGACCGGCGCGCCGGGCGGGGCGGTCCGCTCCGCCGAGGTCACCGCCCCCGGCTACCTCAGCGACCTGTACAGCTCCTTCTACCCCCTCGGGTACGCCTCCCCGGTGCTGGCCGGCCTCGACCTGCCCCGCCACGGGCTGACCTGGACGCACGCCCCCGACGTGCTGGCCCACCTGCTGCCCGACGGGCGGGCCGCGGTGATCAACCGGGACCTGGACAGCACCGCCGCCTCGCTGGAGACGTTCGCCCCCGGCGACGGGGACCGCTGGCGGCACGCGTACGCCGACTGGGCGCAGGTGTCCGGGCCGATGCTCGACGCCATCACCACCCCGTTCCCCCCGGTACGCGGCGGGCTGGGCCTGCTACGCCAACTGCGGGTCGGCGGCGCGTTGCGGCTGGCCCGCCGCCTGGTCCTGCCGGTCCGCAAGCTCGGCGCGGAACTGTTCACCGGCGAGGGCGGCCCCGCGCTGCTGGCCGGCTGCGCCCTGCACACCGACCTGTCCCCCGAGGAAGCCGGCTCCGGCGTGTACGGCTGGCTGCTGGCCATGCTCGGCCAACAGATCGGCTGGCCGGTGCCGGTCGGCGGCGCGCAGCGGATCACCGACGCGCTGGTGGCCCGGCTCACCGAACGGGGCGGCCGGATCAGCTACCGGGCGGAGGTCGACCGGGTGCTGACCGCCCGGGGCCGGGCGATGGGCGTCCGCACCGTCGACGGACAGCTGTGGCGGGCCCGCCGGGCGGTGCTCGCCGACGTGCCCGCCCCCGCCCTCTACCTGGACCTGGTCGGGGCCGCCCAGCTACCGCCCCGGCTGGTCGAGGACCTGGCCCACTTCCGCTGGGACGGCTCCACCCTCAAGGTCGACTGGGCGCTGTCCGCCCCGCTGCCGTGGACCAACCCGGCGGTGGCCGGCGCCGGCACCGTGCACCTGGGCGCCGACCTCGACGGGCTCACCGGCTACTCCGCCGAACTGGCCCGGGGTGAGATCCCGACGACCCCGTTCCTGCTGGCCGGGCAGATGACCACCGCCGACCCGACGCACTCGCCGGCCGGCACCGAGTCGCTGTGGGCGTACACCCACCTGCCGTTCCGGCGGCACTGGCGGGCCGAGGACATCGCCCGGCAGGTGCAGCGGATGGAGGACGTGCTGGAGGCCGCCGCCCCCGGGTTCCGCGGCCTGGTCGTCGGCCGGCACGTCGCCGGGCCGGCCGAGCTGGAACAGGGTGACCCGAGCCTGGTCGGCGGGGCGTTGGGCGGCGGCACCGCCGCGGCGTACCAGCAGCTGTTCCTGCGCCCGATCCCCGGCCTGGGCCGGGCCGACACCCCGGTCGACCGGCTCTACCTGGCCAGCGCGTCGGCGCACCCCGGCGGCGGGGTGCACGGCGCGCCCGGCGCGAACGCCGCCCGGGCGGCGCTGGCCCGCGACCGCGCCGTCACCGGCGGCGTGTACGCCGGCGTCATCGACGCCGCGCACCGGACGCTCTACCGCTGAACCGTCCACCCACGACCCCGGTACGGGGTCAGGAGTCCAGGTTGCGGTGCCGGGTGCGCAGCTTGAACGGCATCAGCGCGCTCTCCACCTTGGTCGCGGTGGTCATCTTGGACATGCCGTCGCGCCGCTCCTCGAACCGGATCGGCACCTCCAGGATGGTGTGCCCCAGCTTGGTGGCCAGGTAGTGCATCTCCACCTGGAAGCTGTAACCGTTCGACTGCACCCGGTGCAGGCCGATGTCGCGCAACGCGTCGGCCCGCCAGATCTTGAAGCCGGCGGTCAGGTCGCGGATGCGCACCCGCAGCAGGGTGTGCACGTAGAGGTTGGCCCAGCCGCTGAGTGCGCGCCGGTAGAGCGGCCACGCCTCGTCGAGCTGCCCGCCCGGCACGTACCGCGAACCGATCACCACCCCCGCCCGGGTGGACAGCAGCGCGCCCAGCATCCCCGGCAGCGCCTCCGGCGGGTGCGACAGGTCGGCGTCCATCTGCGCCACGTACTCGGCACCGTCGTCGAGGGCCCGGCCGATGCCGTCCACGTACGCCCGGCCCAGGCCCTCCTTGCCGGCCCGGTGCACGACCTGCACCCGGTCCGGGTTCTCGATGGCCAGCTTGTCGGCCACCTCACCGGTGCCGTCCGGCGAGTTGTCGTCGGCGACGAGCACCTTCAGGCCCGGCAGCGGAAGGGCCAGCAGCCGGTCGACCAGCACCGGGAGGTTGCCCGCCTCGTTGTAGGTGGGGACCACGACGGTCAGGCGTGCGTCCCGCCACGGTGACGGCAGCTCCACGGGTTCGATCATCTCGGACATCCTCAGTCGCGGTCGGCATTCCCCCACAGGGTAGCCAAAAGCCCGGCGGACCCCCGCCGAGGCTCCCCGCGACCGTCCGGTCACCGTTCGGTGCGCGCGTCGGCCTTCTGCCGGGTGGCGATGTCGGAGAGCCGGCGCAGCGTCTCCCGGTTGCGTTGGTGCAGCACCAGGTCGTTGAGCTTGTTGCGGACCCAGCGCAACGGGCCGGCGGCGAAGTCCTCGCCGATGCGGACCCGGGTCGCGCCGTCCCCGGTCGGGGTCAGCGTGAACACCACGACCGCCTCCCCGGCCGGCCACAATCCAGCCCGCAGCACCAGCCGGTGCGGCGGCTCGCAGACCAGCACCGTCGAGGCGTCCTCCAGGGAGAACGGCCAGGGACCGGCCCGGTGGTGCAGTCGGGTGCCGACCCGGGGCCACTGCGCGTCGACGTCGCGTACGTGCACCGTGCCGACCACCCAGTCGCTGTACGTCCAACCGTCGGCCAGCACGTCGAAGACCTGCTGCGGGGGTGCATCGATCACTTTCTCCACGACTGCCACCGCTGAGCAGTACCCGGGCCCGCCCGGCCTAACCCGCCGCGTTAGCTTCTCCGGGCCGACGGGTAACGCTGCACCGACGCGGGCGGGTCGACGGCGCGTGCCGGGGAGCGGGCCGGGCGGCGTACCGCCCGGTAGGGCCAGGTTTACTCCCCGGGGCCTCGGGAACCCGCCGCCCGTGCGACGGGACGCGGAGCCGTATCAGCGCAGGTCAGGCCGGGTTGATCCGGTCACTGGCCGGGGCGGCCGCGCACTGTACGACGCGGTGCTGCTCGACCGGGACGGCACCCTGATCGAGGACGTGCCGTACAACGGCGACCCCGACAAGGTACGCCCGGTGCCCGGTGCGCGGGCGGCGCTGGACCGGCTGCGCGCCGCCGGGCTGCGGCTCGGTGTGGTCACCAACCAGTCGGGGCTGGCCCGGGGGCTGTTCACCGCCGCCCAGCTGCGGGCGGTCAACGCGCGGGTCGAGGACCTGCTCGGCCCCTTCGACACCTGGCAGTGCTGCCCGCACGACGAGCGGGCCGGCTGCGCCTGCCGCAAACCCGCGCCCGGCATGGTGCACGCCGCCGCGCGGGCGCTCGGCACCACCCCGGACCGCTGCGTGCTGGTCGGGGACATCGCCGCCGACCTGGGCGCCGCCGCCGCGGCCGGCGCCGCCGGGGTGCTCGTGCCCACCCCCACCACCCGGGCCGTCGAGGTGGCCGCCGCCGGGCAGGTCGCCGCCGACCTGCCCGCCGCCGTGGAGCTGATCCTCACCCGGTCCGCCCTGGTCGCCGGGCCACCGCCGCACCGGGCCGGCACCGTACTGGTGGTCCGCAGCGACTCCGCCGGGGACGTCCTGGTCACCGGCCCGGCCGTCCGGGCCGTCGCCGCGTACGCCGAGCGGGTCGTGCTGCTCTGCGGCCCCCGGGGCCGCGACGCCGCCGCCCTGCTGCCCGGCGTCGACGAGATCGTCGAGTGGCCGCTGCCCTGGATCGACGGCGCACCCGACCCGGTCGACCCGGCAGACATCGACCGGCTCACCGACCGGCTGCGCGCCGTACGGGCCGACGAGGCGGTCGTGTTCACCTCGTTCCACCAGTCGCCCCTGCCGCTGGCGCTGCTGCTGCGGCTGGCCGGCGTGCCGAGGGTCAGCGCGATCAGCGACGACTACCCGGGCTCGCTGCTCGACGTGCGGCACCGGGTCCCCGCCGGGCTGCCCGAGCCGGAACGCGCGCTGTCGCTGGCCGCCGCCGCCGGTTTCGCCCTGCCCACCGGCGACGATCCGCGACTGCGGGTCCGCGCCGACCGGGTGCCGCC
>NZ_JACGMO010000072.1:0-37226 GCF_015354745.1 Micromonospora sp. S-DT3-3-22 | reverse complement strand
GTCATGGCGGAGGGGAAACGCCCGGTCACATTCCGAACCCGGAAGCTAAGCCCTCCAGCGCCGATGGTACTGCACTCGGGAGGGTGTGGGAGAGTAGGACACCGCCGGACAACCTTTCCAGTCGAGGGCCGCCCCATCCGGGTCGGCCCTCGACTGCTATACCCACCCACACATCCCGGACGTCTGTCGAATTAGGGTCGGGGCTGATGGGCCCCGAATGCGGTAATGCCGGGACGGGAAACCGCAACCTCGCCGATGTCGGGGCGAGCGACGACGGCAGGCGACGCCGAGATGATCCTGGCGTCGAGGTGGGCGGTCGCAGCGTGCCGACGTACACCGTCCAGGCCACCCGACGTTCGGTGAATCGGCCCGGACGACGCCCGTGACCTCGTACCGTCGATGCGGGACCCGGCTCCCGGGGCCCCGCGCCCGGGTCCGCGACGACGTGACGTGGTGCACGCCTCGTCAGCAATCGGAGCGGCCCCGTCGGGGTACCTGCTGACCGTACGACCGGAACTGACCGTCGGGACCGGCGGAGGCAGGAGTGGTCATGAAGATCGGAATCATTGGTTCGGGGCACATCGGCGGCACCCTCACCCGGCGGCTGAGCGCCCTCGGGCACGACGTGACGGTCGCCAACTCGCGGGGGCCGGAGAGCCTCACCGAGCTGGCCCGGGAGAGCGGCGCGACGGCCGGCACCGTGGAGCAGGCCGTCCAGGACGCCGAACTGGTCGTGATGGCGATCCCGCTGTACGCGGTGCCCGGACTGCCGGCGCAGCCGTTCGACGGCAAGATCGTGGTCGACGCCAACAACTACTACCCGCAGCGCGACGGCGACATCGCCGAACTGCTCGACCGCAGCCTCAGCTCCAGCCGGTGGACCGCCGACCACCTCAAGGGCGCCCGGGTGGTGAAGACCTTCAACAACATCCAGGCGGCGCACCTGATGGACCACGGCAAGCCGGCCGACGCCGGTGACCGGATCGCGCTGCCGGTGGCCGGGGACGACGCCGACGCCAAGCAGCTCGTGATGCAGCTCGTCGACGCGCTCGGCTTCGACCCGGTCGACGCGGGCACCCTCGACGAGAGCTGGCGGCAGCAGCCCGACACCCCCGTGTACGGCACCGACCGGGACGCCGAGGGCGTCCGGCAGGGCCTCGCCGAGGCCCGTCCCTGACCCTGTCGCGTCGGCGGGTCGCCGCCGGGTGGCACCGGACAGCGGCCCGTGTGCCGAGAGGCACCAGGTGACGGAGGAGGCCCGGACATCCGAGACGCTCCGCGTACCCGGGAAGACATCGAGCCCCGCCGGCGATCAGCCGGCGGGGCTCGGTCGTGCCCGGACCAGGTGACCCGACCCCTCGGGGCGGGACCGGGTGGGTCAGGGTTTGGGACCGCAGACGAAGTTGGGCTCGGGGTCGTAGGTCCAGCTGAACTTCTCCCGCTTGACGACCTTGCCGTCCTTCTTGATCACGCGGAAGGCGTCCTGGGTGAAGCCGATGCTGCCGGCGGCGGCGATGCACTTCGGGCCGGGCTCCAGGTGGACCGTCTTCGGCGAGGTGATGTTGCGGCGCGGGCTGTATTCCGTCTTCACGCTGTCGTAGATCTTGGTGCTCCACATCGACACGGTGATCGTGTTCGAGGTGTACGCGGTGTCGATCAGGACCCCGTACGGCGTGTTGTTGCGGAACTTGAAGTCCAGGTCCGGCCAGAAGATCGTCGACTCGATCACCGCCGGGTAGCGGCTGAAGTAGAACGAGTGCGGCTTGTGCTCGACGTCCTCCAGGCCGGCGTAGTAACTGGCGTTGAACAGCGTGGTGGTGAACTGCGAGACGCCGCCACCCACCCCGGGCACCAGCTTGCCGCCGACGATCACCGGGGCGTCCTGGTAGCCCTGGCCGTAGCCGCGCTCGCCGGTGTGCGCGTTGAGCGAGAACGTCTCCCCCGGCTTGACGATGGTGCCGTCCACGTCCTTCGCCGCCTGGATGATGTTCTGGCTGCGCGGCGAGGAGAGCCCACCGGGGAACTTCGTGGAGAAGGTGGAGACCCGCTCCTTGATGCCCAGCTCGGCCAGCTTCGCCTCGGTCAGCTCCGGCTCGGCCTCCTTGAGCTGCCCGGTGACCGTCCGGCCGTCCGGCTTCGGCAGTACCGCCAGCAGGTCCCGGCCCAGCGCCGCCGCGTCGAGCTGCTGGCCGGCCCGGCCCGGCACCACCTTCGGCTTGCCGCCCGAGATGGTCAGCCCGGCGTCCTTGGGCGTCGACTCGATCGCGGTCAGCTTGCTGCCCAGCGCCGACCGGAGCCGCTTCACGTCGACCTTCGGCGTCAGTTTCCCCTCGTCGTCGGCCGGGAAGCGCAACGCGCGGGCGATCGCCGCCGGCGGGACGCTCACCGACCCCTTGGTGGAGGTGATCGTCACCGGCGCGGCGACAGCCGGCTTCGCCAGCTCGGCGATCATCCGGTCCACCTCCTCCCGGGTGGTCACCGGGTTCTTCTCCACCACCGGCACCGTCACCGGCTGACCGGCCAGCCAACCCGCGCGGACCACCCGGGCGGACTGCTCCGCGTCCAGGGTCAGGCTCGGCTTCGGGTAGACCGGCTTCGGGGTGGTGCCGGTGAAGATGATCGCCGGCAGGGTCATGTCCCGACCCTGCTTGCCGAGGATCTGCCGCAACGCCGCGTCCAGCTTGGCGGCGTCGACAGTCACCACCGGGTCGACCGACCGGGAACCGAACAGCCGGTCCACCGGGTGCGCCTGCGCGTCGGTGGCGGCGGCGACGGTGGCGTCCACGTCCACCGTCAGGCCGACGTCGGCGGGCTTGATCTCCGCCCGGTTCTCGCCCACCACCACGGTCAGCGGCGCGTCGAGCGTGGCGGCCCGCTTCTCCAACTCGGCCCGCAGTTCCCTGGCCGCGTCGGCCCGGCTGCGGCCACCCAGCTCGGTGCCGAGCACGCTGGTGCCGCGTGGGACGTCCCCGGCGTACGCCCAGGCACCCGCGCCGACCACCCCGGCCAGCACCGCGGCTGTCACCCCGCTGGCCAGCAGCACCCGGCCGCGCCGCCACCACGGCCCCGGCCCGGAACCGGGACCTGCGGCCCCACCGGCCGGTGGGGGTTCGTCCTCGGACGGCCAGCTCACCGCGGTGACCTGCACCGTGGGGCGGTCGTCGGAGACCGGTTTGTCGCCGTACAGGGTCACAGCCACCTCGATCGGACGTACCACGTGGGGGGTTGCGGGCCCCCAGGGACACCTACGGTAGCCAACCGGACGGCCAGCCGACAGCGTGCGTCCGGCCATCCTCACCGCCGCGTGTCGCGGCCGGTCACACGGTGTATGGGCGTTCGTGGCACGGTGTCCGGATGGGCCGCCCTCCGGCTGTGGCCGGCGGCACAGGGACCGGTGTCGACCGACGGTGGTCAGCGGATCCGGACGCCGACGGCCGGGGTCGGTGGTCCGTCGTCGCGTCCGTCGGTCACGGCGACCCGGAACCGGTAGTCGTGCCCCCGGGTCAGCAGCACCGCGGTGTGCCGGGCGTCCCGCACCGGGTACGGGTCGGCCCGCCACTGCTCCCCGGCGGTGACGTCGCGCCACTGCACCCGGTAGGCGAACCCCGGCCCGGCCGGTTGCCAGGTCAGTCGGGCCTCACCGGCACCGACGGCGGTCACGACGAGACCGGTGGGGGTCGGCAACTGCGGGGTGGCCCGTACCGGCGTGCTGCGCGGGCCCTGGCCGGCCTGGTTCGTCGCGGCCACCGTGAACTCGTACTCGTGGCCGTTGCGCAGCCCCGGCACGACGGCCCGGGTGCCCCGGGTGGGGATCTCCTCGGCGGTGAAGTCGCGTTCCCCGGCGGTGACGTCCCGCCGGTGGACCCGGTGCCAGCCGTCCGGCACCGACGAGAGCCAGGTCAGCTCGACGCTGCCGACACCGGCTTCGGCGCGGAGCTGCCGGGGGGCGTCGGCGGGTGCGGTGAACCGGGCGACGGCCCGCACCGGCGTGGACCGGGTCCCCTCACCTCCGCCGTTCACCGCGCTGACGGTGAACTCGTACTCGTGGCCGTGCTCCAGGTGCCGGGCGAGGTGCCCGGCGGTGGCCTCCACGGCGGGTGGGCCGTACTCCCGGGTGCCGGTGGTCAGGTCGCGCCGGTACACCCGGTAGGAGACGCCCGGCCCGAGGGTGCGCCAGGCCAGCCGGACGGTGCCGTCGGGCTGGCCGGCGGCGACCAGGCCCGATGGCGGCGCGGGCGCGGTGACCAGGGCGGTGACCCGGACCGGGGCCGAGGGCGGGCTGTCCCCGCCGCCGCCGACCGCGACCACGGTGAACTCGTAGCGGTGCGCGTGCCGCAGGAACGTGACGGTCGCGGTGGTGCCGGTGAAGGTGCCGACCGTGCCGCGCTCCCCGGTGCCCAGGTCGCGCCGGTACACCCGGTAGAGCTGGACGAAGGGCACCGGCTGCCAGCTCAACGCGACGTCACCGGCCCGGCCCGGTGCCGCCCGCAGGCCGCCCGGCGGCGGTGGGGGCGGCACCGTGGCGGTGATCCGGCCGGCCGGTGAGGGCGGGCCCTCGCCGCGCCGGCCCACAGCGGTCACCCGGAACTCGTAGTCGTGCCCGTTGACCAGGAAGTCGGCCGTGAAGCGGGGCTCGCCGACCGGTTCGCCGACCCGGACGAAGTGGGTCTGGCCGGCGGTGACGTCCCGCCGGTGCACCTGGTAGCGCAGCTCGTCGTCGGCGCGTACCGGCGGCCAGTCCAGCTCGGCGGTGCCGGCGCCGCCCGGACGGGCGGTCACCGTCGCCGGTGGCGGGGGCAGGTCGGCCCGGTCGGGGCGGCGGCGGGGCCACGGCACCTCGACGAAACGCGGCCGGTAGAGGCCCGCGTCGGCGTAGGTGACGGCGTCGTCGACGTCGTTGACGTTGTAGGAGAACAGCAGCCGGCCGGGACGGGCCAGTTCCGGGTGCAGGTCGACGTCGTAGACCAGGTGGCCGGCGGCCGTCTCGGGGGCCCGGTGCAGGTAGTCGGGGCCGGTGAACGGGCCGGTCGGGGCGTCGGCCGAGTAGGCCACCAGGTCGCCGCTGAACACCAGGTTGTTCTCCTGGGTGACCAGCACGTACCGGCCGTCGACCCGCTGCACCCCGTAGGCGGTGCCGACGCCGCTGAGCAGCCGGGTCGAGGCGCGGTCGTCGGGGGACCAGCCGTCGCCGGTCCAGAACTCCCACCGGCCGGTGAGGTCGTCGCCGGCCACCCGGGCCAGGTGGGCGAACTTCGCCTCGCCGGCCGCCTCGGTGCCGTACACGTAGGTGTGGTCGCCGTCGCGGAGCAGCTCGGAGCCCCAGGAGACCCGGGCCGCCAGGGGCAGCGGGCGGACCCCGGTGGGGGTGAGCGCGGGCAGCGCGAACGTGGCCAGGGCGGTGCCGAGCAGGGCGTGGTCCAGCGGGCTGACACCGGTACGCCGGTAGCGGTGGACCAGCACCTGGAGGGTGTCGCCGGAGACGGTGGCGTCGCCGACCCAGGAGAACTCGTCGGGCGTCGTCGCGGGGACCAGGTCGCGCGGGTCGTCGGCGGTGCCGCCGTGCAGCGTCGCGGTGAGCTGGTCGCCCTGCTGCACGACGGCCGAGTTGTGCACGAACGGCGCGGTGCGGGGGCGGGAGCCGTCGGGGTGCACCGGGCCGAGGAAGGTGTCGGAGAACAGCCAGAGCAGCCGGCCGTCGGGCAGTCGTACCGACGCGGTCCGGTCGGCGCCGTTCCACCGGCCGGAGGTGTCGCCGTAGTCGTCGAAGGCGGCGGTCAGTCGGGCGGCGGCCGTCCCGCCGTCGGGTCGGGCCGGGTGCGGCGTCGCGGTGGGTACGGCGGCGAGCAGCCCGACCAGCCAGACGGCGAGCAGCCAGCGGGCCGGCCGGCGGGCACCGGTACCGTCCCGGCCCACGTCGACCACCGCCACCAGAAACCCCCGTCTACTGGTCACCGACCCGTAGGGTGTCACGACCGACGGTGGGGGCGGTAGCCGTCGGCCGGGTGGACGTGGCCGGTGCGTCCGGGTTGCGGCGGATCGTCAGCACGCCGGTGACGACGGCGGTGACCGCCGCCGTGGCCAGGGCGGCACCGGCGATCCCGGCGACGGTGTGCGGCACCACCGTGGCGGTCGCGACCAGGAAACCCGCCGTGGAGATCCACAGTGGTGCCGAGGGCCACCGGGCCGCCGCCGCGACCCGGGCGTTGATCAGCACGAAGACCAGCGCGTACAGCGCCCCGGTGGCGGCGAAGAGGGGTGCGAGACCGCCGTGGCGGGTGTACTCCGGGCCGCCGGCCAACCCGAAGGCCAGGCCGCCGGCCAGCGTCGCGGCGAGCACCAGTGCCGCCCCGGCCGCCCCGACCAGCAGCAGCGCGGTCCGCAGGGTGCCCCGGTCGCCCCGGGCCAGCCGGGGCAGCGCGATCACCGTCACCACCTGGGGGGCCCACAACGCGCCCTTGGTGAGCACCGTGCCGACCGCGTACGTGCCGGAGGCGTCCGGGGGTAGGAACCGTCGGGCCAGCAGCAGGTCGGCGTACGACACGACGAGCATCGCCAGGGTCGCCCCGCTGGCGGTGAGCACCGTCCGGGTGGCCAGGGTCGGGGCGACCGGGTCGAGGCCGGCCCCCCGGTTGAGCCGGACCAGCAGCGCCAGCACCAGCACGGAGGTGACCGCTCCGGCCAGCAGCGCGCCGGTCAATCCGCCACCGAGCGCCAGCCCGGCGACCATCCCGCCGTACCGCCCGGCGGCGAGCAACGCCATCCCGCCGGCCAGCCGCAGGAAGCGCTGGTCACCCTGGAGTTCGCCCAGCCACCGGCCGGCGGCCACCACCGCCACGGTCAGCACCCCGAGCAGCAGCACCGCCGGGCCGGTCAGCCGGAGCGTGCCGGCGGCGACCGGCAACGTCACGGCCAGCAGCGCGGCGGTCACCGCCACGGTCAGCAGGGTGGGGCGGGCGGTGCCGGCCCGACCGTGCCGGGCCCGGTGCACGGCCACCGCGATCTGCAGGCCGGTGCCGGCCACGCCGCCGATCGCGCCGAGCGCCAGCAGGGTGGCCAGCGCGCTCAGCTCCGCCGGGGCGAGGTGCCGGGCACCGAGGACCGGCACCACGTACGCGAGCCCGTTGACGAAGACCCCGGCCAGGGTGACGGCCACCCCGGCGACGCCGATCCCGGCCGTACGTTCCCCGGTGGCGTCGCCCGGCCCGATCCCGGGTCGCCGGTCGTGCGGGTGGTCCGCTGCTGTGCCCATCACCGCTCCGTGTCGCCGGCTCCGCCGGTGGTCCGATGCCCGCCCGTGATCGCCCGGGTCGCCGGCTCCGCCCGCCGCCGACAGCGCAAGTACAGTGTCGCCACGCCGTCGCCCGTCGCCGGGTCAGCCTAGTGAGGAGGTCAACCCCTGCGGGAGAGGTCGATCCTCGTCGCCACCGGGCTGGCCGTCACCGTGCTGGTGCTGGCCCCGCTGGCCGCGCCCGGGTACGTGCTCGGCTACGACATGGTCTTCGTGCCCCGGCAGCCGTGGCGGGCCGAACTGGTCGCGCCCGTCGACTCGCTGCCCCGGGCGGTGCCGTTGGACGCGCTGGTTTCGCTGGCCAGTCAGGCGGTGCCGGGGTGGCTGCTGCAACGGGTGGTGCTGGCCGGGGTGCTGCTGCTCGCCGCGATCGGGGCGGGTCGGCTGGTGCCGGCCCGGCGGCCGGTGGTCCGGGTCGTCGCCGCGGTCGGCTACGCCTGGACGCCGTACCTGGCGGAGCGGCTGCTGATCGGGCACTGGGGGCTGTTGCTGGCGTACGGGACGCTGCCCTGGCTGGTCGACGCCGCGATCCGGGTGCACCGGCCGGGTGGGCTGCGCCGGTTGGTGCTGGTCGCGCTGCCGGCCGTGGTCACCCCGACGGGTGGCCTGGTCGCCCTGGTCACGGTCGCCGTGCTGGTCGCCCGACGGGGTGCCGCCCGGACGACCGCGCTGGCCGTCGGGGCGTTGCTGCTGTTGAACCTGCCGTGGCTGGTGGTCGCCGGGTTCAGTGCGGCGGACGCCCGGACCGACCCGGCCGGGGTGGCCGCGTTCGCGGCGCGGGCGGAGAACTGGAGCGGGGCGGTCGGCGCGTTGGCCGGCACCGGGGGGATCTGGAACGGGCAGACCGTCCCGGCGAGCCGCGCGTCGCCGTTGACCCCGCTGGCGACGGCGGTCCTGCTGGTGCTGGCGGGGTACGGCCTGCGGGAGTTGCGCCGGCGGTGGCCGGCCGGGGCGGCGGACCGGCTCGTCGGGTTGGCGGTGGCCGGGTTCCTGGCCGCCGTGGCCGGGGTGCTGCCGGGCGGGTCGGCCGGGCTGGGGTGGCTGGTGGCGACGGTGCCCGGGGCCGGGGTGCTGCGGGACGGGCAGAAGTTCCTGATCCCGTACGCGCTGCTGCTGGTGCTGGCCGCCGCGCTGGGTGCGGAGCGGCTGGCCGACCGGGTGGCCGCCCGGGGTGCGTCCGGTGGCGCCGGTGCGGTGCTCGTCGCCGTGCTGCTGCTGCCCGTGGTGGTGTTGCCCGATCTGGCGTTCGGCGTGGCGGGTCGGCTGCGGCCGGTGGCGTACCCGGCGGACTGGGACGTGGTGGCCCGGCAATTGGACGGCCGGTCGGGGGAGGTGTTGTCGCTGCCGTTCGGGGCCTACCGGGCGTACCCGTGGAACGACGGGCGGACGGTGCTGGACCCGCTGCCCCGCTACGTGGACGCCGACGTGCTGGTGGACGACACGCTGTGGGTGGGGCCGACGGCGGTGCGGGGGGAGAATCCGCGTGCCGCCGAGGTGGGCCGGGTGCTCGCCGCCGGTGGTCCGGTCGCTGCGACCGGGGTGCGGTGGGTGGTGGTGCAGCGGACCGTCGGTGGCCCGCGGGTGGATCCGGCGACGTTGGCCGGGTTGCGCCAGGTGTACGCCGGGACGGACCTGACCCTGTACGAGAATCCGGCCGGTCGGTGACCGGGCGGTTGCCGGGTGCGTCGCCCGTCCGCCGGGCCGGTGGTTGATCGTCCGCGCGGCCCTCCCGGCGTTGGCTACTTGGTGGTAACGTCCCGCGCACGCAGCTCACGAGGAGGAAGACAGCACCATGCGCAGTGCTCTCTCGTTGGTTCTGGTCGCGGTGGCCGCGATCGCTCTGGGTGCCTTCGGCACGGTGGCGTTGGCCACCAGCCTGACCGGCACGTCGGCGGCCGAGGCGGCGAAGGCCGAGCAGGCTGCCCGCACCGAGTCCGGCGGCGGCAACGGTGGTGCCAACCAGCCGCTGGTCTACGGCACCAGGTAGGACTGCTCCACCTGCCCGACCGGTGAACCTGCCGGCACCGTCGACCCCGACCGTTCCGTCTGCTCCGACCGTTCCGCCGGTGCGTCCGCCGGCCCCGACCGCCCGACCGGCGTGCCCGCCGGACCGTTCGCGGCCCTCGTCACGAGGGCCGCGAATTTTTCGCCCGAGACCGGCCAGGTGAACCGGGCGGCGTGGGCGCGGGCCGCCGCGCCCATGGTGGCCCGGTAGTCGTCGTCGGTCAGCAGCCGGCGCACCTTGGCCACGAAGTCGTCGACGTCCTCGGCGAGCAGGCCGGTCTCGCCGTCGACCAGGGATTCCTCGACCCCACCGGCGCCCCGGAACGCGACCGTCGGGGTGCCGACCGCGCCGGCCTCGACGATGGTGAGCCCCCAGCCCTCCTTGAGCGACGGGGTGAGCGCCACCCAGGCCGAGGCGAGCAGGTGCCGCTTGTCGGCGTCGGAGACGAAACCGGTGAACCGGACCCGGTCGGTGAGGCCCAGCTCGGCGGTGGTGTGCCGCAGTTGCGCCTCCCACCAGCCCTGCCCGGCCACGGTCAGGGTCAGGCCGGGCAGTTCGTCGCCGAGCGCGGCGAGGGTGCCCAGCGCCACCTCGACCTGCTTGTGCGGGACGAGCCGGCCGAGCACCACCAGTGAGGGTTCCGCCGAGCGGGGCACCGGGCCGACGGTCATGTCCGGGGTGCCGTTGTGCACGATGTCGACCCGGGCCGGGTCGATGCCGAGGGTGGCCAGCTCGTCGCGGGTGGCGGCGGAGACGGTGACGTACCGGCAGCGGCGGTAGACCCGGGGGGCGAGCCAGGACTCCACCCACCAGCCGAACCGGGCCAGCCCGGGGCCGAGCACCACCGGCCACTGCTCCCGGTGTACGTGGTGCACCAGCGCGATGACCGGCCGGCGGGCGTAGAGGGCGGAGAGGAAGGGCAGCCCGTTGCCGACGTCGACGATCAGGTCGGGGCGGCCGCCGTGGCGGCGGCTCAGCGGGCCGAACCCGAGCGCTCCGGCCAGGTACGCCAGCGCGGCACGCAGGTAGACGGTGTGCCGGCCGCCGCGCCGCAGCACGCGTACGCCGTCCGGGGTGGTCTCCTCGCCGGGACCGGCGGGGTGGGTGGCGCAGAACAGGGTGGCCCGGTGGCCCCGGCGGACCAGTTCGCCGGCGATCCGCTCGACGTAGACCTCCGATCCGCCGCCCTCCGGGTTGCGGGTGTCCCGCCAGTTGAGGAACAGAACGTGCCTGGTGGTGGCGGCAGCGGGTGCGTCCAACACTCAACTCCTACTGCCGAGTAGTCTTCGCGGTCGCGTCACACTATGGGCTGCGTCACGCACGTCGCAATGCCCGATCGGAGGCGAGATGCAGCAGTCGCCGGGCCGTCCGGGGGCGGCCGAGAGGCCGGACGACACATCGAGGACGGTGTGGCGTGTGCGCTTGGTGGCGGTGTGTCTGGCTTTGTCGGCACTGGCGTTCCTCCAGGACCCCGGCCTGATCGCCATCGACACCAAGGTCGACCTGGCCATCGATCCGGCCGGATGGCTGACCCGGGCCCTGCACGTCTGGGACCCGGACGGCACCTTCGGGCAGTTGCAGAATCAGGCGTACGGCTACCTGTGGCCGATGGGACCGTTCTTCCTGCTCGGCAAGCTGCTCGCCGTACCGGCATGGGTGGTGCAGCGGTTGTGGTGGGCGCTGCTGCTGACGGTGGCCTGCGTCGGCGTCGTCCGGCTCGCCGAACGGCTGCACGTCGGTACCCCGTGGGCCCGGCTGCTCGCCGGTGCCGCCTTCGCGCTCTCCCCCCGGCTGCTCACCGAACTCGGCCCGATCTCGGTGGAGGCGTGGCCCAGCGCGCTCGCCCCGTGGGTGCTCGTCCCGCTGGTCGGCCTGGCCGACGGGGTGCCGCTGCGTCGGGCGGTCACCCGGTCGGCCCTGGTGGTGGCCTGCGCCGGCGGGGTCAACGCCACCGCCGTACTGGCCGTGGTGCCGCTGGCCGCGCTCTGGCTGCTCGGCCTGCACCCGTTCCGGCTCCGGGTCAGGGCACTGGCCGCCTGGGGACTCGCGGTGGGCGCGGCGACCGCCTGGTGGCTGGTGCCGCTGCTGCTGCTCGGCCGGTACAGCCCGCCGTTCCTCGACTACATCGAGACCGCGCCGGTGACCACCACCCCCACCGACGCCACCACCGTGCTGCGCGGCGCCTCGCACTGGCACGCCTACCTCACCGGCGCGTACGGGCCGCCGTGGACGGCGGGCTGGCGGCTCGCCACCGAACGTCCCCTGGTCGTCGCCACCCTGGTGGTGGCCGGGCTGGGCATCGCCGGGCTGGCCCGCCGGGGCATGCCGCACCGGCGGTTCCTGGTCACCGGCCTGCTGGTCGGGCTTGCCCTGGTCGGGCTGGGCCACCTCGGCCAGCTCGACGGGTTCGGCGCGCAGACCCAGCGCACGTTCCTCGACGCGGCCGGCGCGCCCCTGCGCAACGTGCACAAGTTCGACGTGGTGCTCCGGCTGCCGCTCATCCTCGGCCTGGCCCACCTGGTCGGGCTGGTGCTGCGGGCAGCCCGGACGGGCGACCGGCCCGACCTGGCCGCCGTGCTGCCCCGGGCGCTGCAACCGGTCCGGCTGCGCGCCGGCCTGGTCACCGGCACCGCCCTGGTCGCGGTCGCCGCGGTGGCCACGCCCGCGCTCGGTGGGGGGCTGGCCGCCCCGGGCAGCTTCGCCGGGGTGCCCGGCTACTGGCGGGAGGCGTCGGACTGGCTCGACCGGGCCGTCGGTGACGACCGGGTGCTGGTGGTGCCCGCCGCCCGGTTCCCCCGCTACCTGTGGGGCAGCCCCAGCGACGAGATCACCCAGCCGTTGTCCGACCGGCCGTGGGCGGTGCGCAGCTCGGTGCCGCTCACCCCGCCCGGCACGATCCGGCTGCTGGACACCGTCGAGTCGGCACTGGCCGACGGGCAGGGCTCCGCCGGCCTCGCCGACCTGCTCGCCCGCTCCGGGGTGAAGTACCTGCTGCTCCGCTCCGACCTCGACTACGGCCACAGCGGGGCCGTCCGGCCGGTGGTGGCCCGGCAGGCGCTGCTGCGTTCCCCCGGCATCCGGCCGGTGCGCGGGTTCGGGCCCGAGGTCGGCGGGGGCCGGTTGCCCGGCAACGTCGTCGACCGGGGACTGGACGTCGCGGTCCGGGCCCTGGAGGTGTACGAGGTCCGCCGCGACGTCGACCAGGTCGTCGCGTACGACGCCGCCGACCTGACCACGGTCGTCGGCGGCCCCGAGTCGCTGCTGCCGCTGGCGGCCGCCGGCCGGCTCTCCGCCGCGCCGACCGTGCTCGCCGGGGACCGCCCGGCCGGGCTGGACGCGTCGTCGGTGACGCTCACCGACGGGTTGCGTCGCCGGGAGGTGGCCTTCGGGCAGCAGCACGACAACGCCTCGGCCACCCTGACCGCCCGGGACCGCCCCCAGCTCGACGCCCCGGCCCGGGACTACCTGCCGGAGTGGGCCGACGGGGAGTCCACGGTGGTGCGGTACCTCGGCATCGGCGGGGTGTCCGCGTCCAGTTCGTGGGCGCAGGCACAGCCGCTGGGCGGTGGCCGCCCCGAACACCAGCCGTACGCGGCGGTCGACGGTGACCTGAGCACGTCGTGGCGGTCCGCGCCGGGGACCCGCGCGCCGGGGCAGTGGTTCGAGGTGGAACTGGACCGGCCGCAGGTCGTCCGGCAGCTGCGGATCACCTTCGACACCGGGGCCGACTCGCTGCCCACCAGGATCACCGTGACCGCCGGCCGGCAGCAGGCCACCGTGCAGACCGCCGGGCAGACCGTCGCGGTGACCCTGCCCGACGGCTACCCCACCCGGTTCGTCCGGGTCACCGTCGAGGAGGTCTTCGACGTGCGGGCCGGCTTCGGCGGGGTGGGCATCGCCGAACTCGTCATCCCCGGTGTCGAGGCCGCCCGGACCCTGGTGGTGCCGGCCCCACCGGCCACCGACCGGCCGGCCGCGATGGTGTTCGGCGCCGCCCCGGCCACCCCGGCGTGCGTCTTCGACGAGGGCCGGCCGATCTGCGCCGGGGCGATGGCCCGCGCCTCCGAGGACAGCGACCGGATCGACCGCACCGTGCGGTTGCCCGTCGGCGCGGACTACCGGGCCGGGCTGTGGGCCCGGCCCCGCCCCGGCGGGGCGCTCAACGCACTGCTCGACCCCGGTGGGGCGGCGGCGGTCACCACCGGGGTCACCCCGACCGTGGCCGCCTCGACCGTCGGCGTGTCCCACCCGGCCGCCCGTCCCGGCGCGGTGGTCGACGGGAACCCCGCGACCATCTGGTACGCCGCCGACGCCGACCGGCAACCGTGGCTGCGGTTGACCTGGCCGAAGGCGCGTACCGTCACCGGGTTGCGGATCACCCTGCCGCCCGGTGCGGCGGCGGCCCGCCCCTGGCGGGTCACCGTGCTCGGCGACGAGGGGATGCGCGGCGGGGTGCTCGACGAGGGCGGCACGCTGCTGTTCGACCGGCCGATGCGCAGCGACGACCTGACCGTGCTGATCGCCGACGTGGTGCCGGTGGCGTCGTACGACCCGTACCGGCGGGTGACGCAGGACCTGCCGGTGGGGGTGGGTGAGCTGACCGTGCTGCCGGACGGCCCGGCCACCGGAGTGGACGCCGCGAAGCGGGTGACCCTGCCCTGCGGCACCGGCCCCACCGTGACCGTGGCCGGTGGGCAACGCCGCACCGCGCTGGTCGCCAGCCGGCGGGACCTGCTGGAACTGCGCGAGGTGCCGGCCGTGCTCTGCGGTCCGGCCGCGAAGACGCCGCTGCGGCTGGCCGCCGGGGAGAACCGGGTGGTGGCGGCGGGGACCCGGCTGACCGTACCGACCCGGCTCGCCCTCACCCCGACGGGCGGTGCGTCGGCCCCGGCGGTGCCGGCCGGTGGCACCGCGGCCGGCACCGGTACGAGCGGCACGGCCGGCACCGGGGCCGGCGACGCGACCGCTGGACCGAGGCAACCCGGGGCGACCCGGACGGTGCTGCGGGTCGACGAGTGGACGGCCACCCGCCGGGTGCTGCGCCTGGAGAGCTATCCCGGCCCGCGGGTGCTGGCGCTGCGGGAGAACGCCAACGCCGGCTGGGTGGCCACCGCCGGCGGCCGGACGCTCACCCCGTTCGTGGTGGACGGCTGGCAGCAGGGCTGGCTCGTCCCGGCCGACGTGGCCGGTGCGGTGACGCTACGGTTCGCCCCCGACCGGGGGTACGTGCTGGCGCTCGGGGCCGGTGCGGTGCTGCTGGCCGGGGTCGCCCTGCTGGCGGTGCTGCCGCCGCGGCGTACCCCGGGGGCGGTGGTGGTGCGACGGCGGCGCGGACGGGTGCTCGCCGCGCTCGTCGGCGGCGGGGCGTTGCTGCTGTTCGGCGGGCCGGCGGCGGTCGGGGTGGCGCTGGCGGTGGTGGCCGTGGTGCTGGCCGGGCGGGCGTTGGAACCGCATCTGCACCCGCCGGACCGGCGGGGCATGCACCGGCTGCGCCGGGCCACCGTGCGCTGGCTGCCGGTGGCGTGTTTCGTGGTGGCCGGCTGGTGGGCGGCGACCCGGGGTGGGCACACCGCCTGGCCGCCTCAGCTGGCCGCGGTCGCCACCGCCACCCTGCTCTGGCTGTCGTTGGTGCTGCGTCGACGCGGCCACCGGCCACCCCAGCGTTGGAAGGGGCGTTCGACCGCGTAGTAGCTGACCGCCGCGAGGACCAGCCCACCGGCCACGGTGAGGGTGAACGTGCCGAGCGGGTCACCGGTGAACTCCGGCCGGCCGTCGAGCAGGTAGATCCCCTCCAGCACGAACGGGTGCCAGAGGAACAGCCCGTACGACACCCGGCCCAGCCACCGGCCGACGATGCTGTCGAAGACGCCCTTGGTGCGGGTCTGCGGCCCGAACGCCACCGGCACGATCAGCAGCACCGCGACGACCAGGTAGAGCACCAGCTTGGTGGCGAACTGGCCGGCGGTCGGCTCGGCCAGGTCCCGGGGGCCGGTGACCGGGGTGGTGGCGACGGCCAGCGCGCCCAGGGCGATCGCCCAGCAGGCCAGCGGGGCCCGGCCCAGGTCGTCCAGCCAGCGCCAGCGCCCGCCCCGCCCGGTGCGCAGCGCGACGTGCGCGCCGGCCAGGGCCATCCCGGCCCCGAACCAGCCGGCGTACGAGGGCAGCCACATGGTGTGCAGGCCGAGGCTGAGCACGCCCGACCCCATCAACGCCACCCAGCCACCGGTCACCACCGTCGCGGCCAGCGCGATCCGCAGCACCCCGTCCGGGTGGGCCTGCCGTGCCGGGGTCGGCACCGGCCGCCGCCGGCCGAGCAGGAGGACCGCCAGCACCGGCAGCAGCAGGTAGAACGTGACCTCGGTGGCCAGGCTCCAGGTCTGGCTGAGCCCGTGCCGCAGCTGCCCGTGCTGGTAGATCTGGGTCAGGGTGAGGTGCCGCAGCCAGTCACCTGTCGACGCCGGCCGGTTCTGCGGCAGCACCAGCAGGCAGACCACCACCGCCACCCAGTAGGCGGGCAGGATGCGGGTGGCCCGCCGCCACAGGTACCGGCCGGTGCCCGGGGGTAGCTGACCCGTCGCCCGGGCGTGCGCGTACGGCCGGAACAGCAGGAAACCGGAGAGGACGAAGAAGACGGCGACCCCCACGTCCAGCCGGGACAGCCAGGCCCCGACGGCGGCGTCGCCGGTGTTGCGCCCGGTGGCGAAACCGACGTGGTGCCCCACCACGGCGAGCGCCCCGATCACCCGGACGGCGTCGAGGGCGGTCAGCCGCCGCAGGACCTGATCGGGAATCGGGGCAGACATCAACCGTCCAGAGGGTCGCGGGGCTATGTGACTCGGGAGTAACGTGCGGCCAAGTTTTACATCCTCGATCTTCCGCCGGTAACCGGCTGACCGTCTTTGTTAGGGGAGGACCAGTGAAGACTCGCCTGGGTGCCGCGTTGTTCGGCATCGGCGTGCTGTCGCTCGCGGTCGCCGCGGGAACGGCGTACTACGTGGCGCCGTCGGTGACGAAGCTGCCGTACGACCTGACGTTCTGCAACGCGGACGGCAAGCCGGACGGCTGCCTGCGGGCGAGCGTCGCGGTCGCCGACAACGCCACCTACATGCAGGTGCTCGACGGGAAGCCGACGATCCAGACCGGGCAGCTCAAGGCCACCACCGAGGTGGTGCCGCAGGCGGCGACGACCGAGAAGGAGATGACCGGCGACCTCAAGGGCGAGGCGGTCGTCTGGGACGTCTACGGCACCGTCGTGCGGACCGACAACGGCTCCGACGTCAGCAAGTACGCGGCCGAATTCGCCCTGGACCGGGTCAGTGCCGCCGCCCGGGACTGGGACAAGCAGTACCTGGACACCGACGGCCCGAGCGGCACCGACGACTCGGTGACCTTCGCCGGGCAGACCTACAAGTTCCCGTTCCGCGCCGAGCGGCGGGACTACACCTTCTTCGACCGGGACCTGCGCCGGGGGCTGCCGATCGCGTTCGACGGCACCGAGCAGGTCGACGGCACCGAGGCGTACCGGTACGTGCAGCAGATCCCGGAGACCGACCTGGTCACCCCGGCGGGTTCGCTGACCGCGTTGGCCGGTGCGCTGGCTCCGGGGGCGACCACCGGCAAGGTCACCTACAGCAACACCCGGACGATCTGGATCGAGCCGGTCAGCGGCAACTTCGTCAAGGTGCGTGAGCAGCAGCGGAAGAACTTCGTGCCGAACCAGGGCAGCCCGGTGACCCTGCTGGACGCGGACTTCGTCTACGACGAGGCGACCATCGCCAACAGCGTGAAGTCGGCGGGCGCGACCCGGGACAAGCTCCAGTTGATCGGCCGTACCCTGCCGGTCGGGCTGGCCGTCTTCGGTGGCCTGGTGCTGCTGCTGGGGCTCTGGCTGGTCGTCGCCGGGCGGCGTGCCGTGCCGGCCGGCGGCCCGGGGGCGGCCGGTGCGGCTGCGGCGGCCGACGTCCCGACCCGTGAGGGGAGGGCCGAGCCGGCGACCGTCGGGCGGTCGGGTGGCCCGCTGACCGACGAGATCCCGCCCGCGTCGACGAACTGGCGGGGCGAGTCCGGCTCGCGCTGACCACGTACGTCGGCACACCAGGGCGGGTCGGGTCTCCCGGCCCGCCCTCCGCGTCCGCCCGGTGACCGTCCGCGTCCGTTACGAAATCGTAACCCGTCGATGGTTTGTCAGCTCAGCGTGAGGGGTGGCGCCGGATTTGACGCTATCTATCCGGTCGGCGGCGGGAGGTCGGTTGTACCCAGCGTGAGTGCGGCGACCGCTCCCGGCGATCGACGGTTACCGGTCGGTAGGTGGGGTCTTGTGAGCCACGCCTCAGCGGGTGCACCATCAGGCGCACATTCGTTACCCGTCGGTAACAGATCTTCCGGCCCGGTCGGCGGCCCGACCGGCTCCCACGACCGGCACCAGCCTGAGGAGGAATCCGTGCAGAATCGGACCGACGAGCCGGGGCGTACCCGGTGGCGGCGCTTCGCCGCGATGATGGTGCCCACGACGGCCGCCGTGGGCGCCATCCTGTTCGGCATGCAGAGCGGGGCCATCGCCTCCGACATCACCGTCTCCGGGCAGACCTTCAAGATCGGTGCCGAACGCCTGGAGGGCGACGGCTTCACCCAGTACGGCGGCATCGTCAAGGAGAAGAACGGCAAGGTCCACCCGGTCGCCCTCTCCGAGATCAGCAGCGCCCAGCTCTACAAGCTCTGCCAGTCCGTCCGCGCCGACCTGCCCGGCCTGCCGGTGGTGCTGACCATCAACGCCGGTGACGACAAGCCGGCCACCGCCAAGAACATGATGATCGCGATGGACAGCCTGGGCGGCAACGCCACCTTCACCAACATCCGCATCGGCCGGGACGCCACCGACCTCAACGCGTCGGCACAGGCAGGCTCGTTCGGCCAGGACGCCCAGCACGTCACCATCACCGACCTGCGGCAGGTGTCCCGCTACACCACGGCGGCCACCTTCAACCTGACCGGCCTGCGGCTCAAGGTGAACGTCGGCGACGCCGCCAAGGGCAAGGAGTGCTTCGCGGACGAGTGAGCCGTACCCGACGACGCCGGGACGGGCCCCTCGCGTCACCCCCGCCGGACAGCAGGGGCCCGGCCCGCCCCACCCCGAACCCCATCCGCCCAGGAGGAGCACGTGACAAGCGCGCAACCGCCGTACGCCCCGGCCGGCCCCGGTCGCGGGTGGCGGAGCTTCCGCCGGTGGCGACGGAGCCGGCCGTTCTGGGGCGGCCTGCTCACCGTGCTCGCCGGGGTGGAGATGTTCGCCTCCACCAGGATGACCCTCAACGGGCTGAGCTTCTCCTCCGGCGCGACCGGGCTCTACTCGCTGCTCATCCCGATCATCCTGGTCACCTGCGGGCTGCTGCTCTGGTTCAGCCCCGGCCAGCGGCTGTTCTACTCGGTCGTCGCGGCGGTCACCACGGTCTACTCGCTGATGGGCCTCAACCTCGGCGGTTTCTTCCTCGGTCTGCTGCTCGGCCTCGTCGGCAGCGCCCTCGGCTTCGCCTGGACCCCGATCCGCCCCGCCCCACCGCCCGCCACCGACCCCGACGCGCCGACCGCCGCCGGACCCCACCCGGACGCCGACCCCGGAGCCGACGACGGGTTCGACGCCGACGGCCGGCTCGGCTTCTTCGGCGGCTCCGGGGTGGACACCGCCGCGCCGCGTGACCCGGCGGAGGACCCGGCCGGCGGGCGGGACCCGCGCCACCTCGGGGTGGCGCTGCTGGTCCTCGGCCTCACCGCCGGCGCACTGGTGGCCGCCGCGCCGAAGCCGGTACGGGCCGCCGCGCCGAGGCCGGCACCGACCGCCTGCCCACGGCCGGTCCCCACCGGGACCGCCGCCCCGCGCCCCTCGGCCACCCGGACCGCGACCCCGACGGTCACCCCCGGCACGGCCGGCCCGTCCCCGTCCCCGTCCCCGTCGCCGGACGGCAACCTGCTCACCGACCTCCTGCACGGCCTCGGTGACCTGTTCACCGGCGGTGGGAAGACCGATCCGACCGCCACCCCGTCGGCGGGCCGCACCCCGTCGCCGGGAGCCGGGGCGACCCCGGAGGCCACCCCCACCACCCGACCGAAGCCCACCGCCACCCGCCCCGCGAGCCGCTGCACCCCCGCGAAGCCCACCCGCCCCGGCACCGTACGGCCGGGACGGCCGTTGCCGAGGATCGTCGCCGAGCCGGGGCAGCCGAGGGTGGCCCGGCAGCCGTCCAAGCTGACCGGAACCCGGGTCACCATGACCGGGCTGCGGTTCGAGGGCATCGTCGACCTGCCCACCTCAGACGGCACGCTCAAGGCGTTGAAGTTCAGCATGAGCCGGGCCGTCACCGCCGACTTCAGCCTGGTCGCGGACGGTCCGGCGGGCCGCCACCAGCGGTACGTCACCGACGAGCTGACGGTGCAGGGCGATGTCGCGTTCTACGCCACCCGGTTCGTCGGCAAGCTGCTCGGCATCACGGTCACGCTGACCCCCGACCTGCCGTTCCCCGACGGCATCCCGATCACCTCGCCGATCCCGATCACCTTCACCGACCCGGCGATCGACCTGGCGTTCGTCGACTCCGACACGCTGACCGCCCGACCGGCACTGGCGTTGAGCCTCTCCTGACCCTGCTCCCACCCCCACGGTGCGTCGGGGGCGGGCATCCGCCCGCCCCCGACCACCCGTCGCACCCGCCGGCCGGCGGTACGGTTCAGAGCCGGGCCAGGGCCCGGCGCAGCGGGTCGAGCCCCAGCGCACCCAGGTCGAGCGCCTGCCGGTGGAACTCCTTCAGGTCGAAGTCGGCGCCCTTGCGGGCCATCGCCTCCTCCCGGGCCTGGAGCCAGATCCGCTCGCCCACCTTGTACGACGGCGCCTGCCCCGGCCAGCCCAGGTAGCGGTTCAACTCGAAGCGCAGGTTCTCGTCCGGCACCCGGCAGTGCGCCCGCATGAACTCCCAGCCCAGCTCCGGCGTCCACCGCTCACCCGGGTGGAACCCGAACGGGTTGTCCCGGGGGATCTCCAGCTCCAGGTGCATGCCGATGTCGACGATGACCCGGGCCGCCCGGAACGCCTGCCCGTCGAGCATGCCGAGCTTGTCGCCCGGGTCCTGCAGGTAGCCCAGCTCGTCCATCAGCCGCTCGGAGTAGAGCGCCCAGCCCTCGCCGTGGCCGGAGACCCAGCACAGCAGCCGCTGCCACCGGTTGAGCAGCTCCGCCCGGACGGCGGTCTGCGCGACCTGGAGGTGGTGGCCGGGGACCCCCTCGTGGTAGACCGTGGTCACCTCGCGCCAGGTGGAGAAGTCGGTGACGCCCTGGGGCACCGCCCACCACATCCGCCCGGGGCGGGAGAAGTCCTCGCTCGGCCCGGTGTAGTAGATCGCCCCGTCGCTGGTCGGGGCGAGGCAGCACTCGATCCGCCGGACCTGCTCGGGGATGTCGAAGTGGGTGCCGTGCAGTTCGCTGATCGCCTTGTCGGCCAGCGCCTGCATCCAGTCCCGGAACGCCTCCTTGCCCTGGATGGTGCGGGCCGGGTCGGCGTCCAGCACGGCCACCGCCTCGTCGATGGTGGCACCCGGGCCGGCGATCCGGCCCGACACCATCCGCATCTCGGCCTCCAACCGGGCCAGCTCCGCGAAACCCCAGGCGTACGTCTCGTCCAGGTCGACCTTCGCGCCGAGGAAGTACTGCGAGGCCAGCTCGTACCGTTCCCGGCCGGCGGCCTGCTTGTCCCGCCCCCGTGGGACCAGTTCGGTACGCAGGAACTGGCCGAACTCGGCGGTCGCCGCCGTCGCCGCCGCCGCGCCCCGGCGTAGTTCGGCGCCGAGCGTGCCGTCGGTGTCCAGCCGCTGCACCAGCCCGTGGAAGAAGTTGTCGCCGTGCGGGTCCGTCCAGACGTCGCACTGCTTGGCCACCTCGGTCAGCTGCACCTTGGAGCTGACCCGGCCGGCGGCGGCGGCCTCGCGCAGCGTGGTCTTGTAGCCCTCCAACGTGGCGGCGAAGCGGTTGAGCCGGGCGGCGACGGCGGCCCGGCCCTGCTCACCCTCGGTGGGCATCAGGTCGAAGACCATCCGGATCTCGTGCAGCCCGCTGGCGATGACGTTCACCTCGCTGGTGATCTCGCCCGCGTCGTGCCGGGCCAGCTCCAGTCCCAGGCGCTCCTGCATCGCCTCCTTGGCGGTCCGCTCCGCCTCGGATTCCGGCTCGGTCACGTCCAGGTCGGTGAGGGTGCGCCGGGTCAGTTCGGCCCGTGCCTCGTAACCGGCGGGCGAGAGGTCGTCGAGCTGGTCGTCGTAGCCGGCGATGCCGACGTAGGTGGCGCCGGTCGGGCTCAGTTGCGCCCAGTCGGCCACGTACCGGTTCGCGAGGTCATCGATTCGTCCCACGCTGCGACCCTACGTGACCGTCGGGGCCGGTTGTCGAGTGTGTTTGCCGAGCCGGGGTGATCGACCCGTCGGGGCCGTGGTTGCGGCATCCGTGGTGCTGCGACACCGCAACGTCGACCCCCAGGAGTGGATCATCCGCCGGCGCGGGCGCGGGTCCAGTCGAGCAGGCGGTCGGCCGGCCAGGTGTTGACCACCCGGTCGGCGGGGATGCCGCACAGGGCGGCCCGGACGCAGCCGAACCGCTGCCAGTCGAGCTGCCCGGGGGCGTGCGCGTCGGTGTCGATGGCGAACCGGCAGCCGGCCTCCAGGGCGCGGCGGATCAGCCGCTTCGGCGGGTCCTGCCGCTCCGGCCGGGAGTTGATCTCCACGGCCACGTCGTGTTCGGCGCAGGCGGCGAAGACCGCGTCCGCGTCGAAGTCGCTCTCGGCGCGGGTCCGCGCCCGGTGCCCCCGGTCACCCGGGCCGGTCACCCCGGCCGGCCGGGACGACACCATCCGCCCGGTGCAGTGGCCGAGGATGTCCAGGTGCGGGTTGGCGATCGCGGTGAGCATCCGGCGGGTCATCCGGGCCCGCTCGTCACGCAGCCCGCTGTGCACCGAGCCGACCACCACGTCGAGCCGGGCCAGCAGTTCCTCGTCCTGGTCGAGGGTGCCGTCGGCGAGGATGTCCACCTCGATCCCGGTAAGGATGCGGAACCCCTCGGGCAGCGCCGCGTTCACCGCCGCCACGTGGTCGAGTTGCCGGCGCAGCCGGTCGGCGGTGAGGCCCCGGGCCACCGTCAACCGGGGCGAGTGGTCGGTCAGCACCACGTACTCGTGGCCGAGTTCGACCGCGGCGAGCGCCATCTCCTCGATCGGTGACCCGCCGTCGGACCAGTCCGAGTGGGTGTGGCAGTCGCCGCGCAGCGCGGCCCGCAGCGCGCCGGCCGCCCCGTCGAGGTCGACGCCCTCGGTGGCGACCAGCCGGCGCAGGTAGACCGGTTCCTCGCCGGCCAGCGACTCGGCGACGCAGCGGGCGGTGACGTCACCGACGCCGGGCAGGTCGGTGAGTGTGCCGGCCCGTACCCGCTCGGTCAGTTCCGCCGCCGGCAGCGCGGCCAGGGCGGTCGCCGCGCTGCGGAACGCGCGTACCCGGTAGGTGGCCTCGTTGGCCCGCTCCAGCAGGAACGCGATCCGGCGCAGGTCGGCGACGGGGTCTCTGGCGCTCATGGATGGCAACCTACGCGCCCGCGCCGCCGGTCGGGGGACGACCGGCGGCGCGGGGTGTACGCGGGGGAGGCGGATCAGGAGTACGGCAGCTTCACCACCGACTGGTTGCCGGTGCCGAGGGTGGACGGGTTGACGCCGATCGCCGACCAGACCTCCACCCTGACCGTGCCGCCGGAGAGGTTGCCCAGCGTGCCGGTGGCCGAGTGCAGGCCGGCGTTCTGCGTGTAGTGCTCGTAACCGGGCACCGGGTCGGTGGCGAAGTACCGGTACGTCTCCACCCGGTCGAAGGTGCCGTCCCCGGTCAGGTCGTAGGAGACCCGGGCCTGCACCCCGTTGCCGACCGACTGGCCGGCGTCGAGGAACAGGTCGAACCCGGTCTGGCCCCCGGTGTAGGCGAGGTTGAGCCGGGTCGCGGTGAACACCACCGGGTTGCTGGGGGTGCCGTCGTGGTTCGCGCCCCCGGAGCCGGCGATGGTGGTCGTCGCCGCGCTGCCGGCGGAACCGAGCCCGCCACCGGGCAGCAGGAACCGGGTCGGCGAGCCGGCCGGCGGGGTGGTCGGCGGCGGGGTCGGGCTGGTCGGGGTCGGCGACGGCCCGGTCGGCGTCGGGGTCGGGGTGGGCGACGTCGTCGGGGAGGTGGTCGGCGTCGGGCTCGGGTTGGTGCCGCCCGCCGCGTTGCCGCCGCTCCAGGTGTACGCCCCGGTGGTGGCGGTCTTCCCGGCGGCCACGGTGAGACCGGTCCCGTCGGAGAACCGTACGGTCAGCGGCGCGGCGGTGATGTTGCTGGCCACGTAGGTGCGTGCGCCGTTGTGGTTGAACACGGCGGCCAGCGGGTGGTTGGCGGTGACGGTGGTGTCGACCTGGCCGAGCGCGGCGAGGTTGCGGACCCAGTGGAAGGTGTGCGCCCGGCTCTCGCCCTCCTCCGGGGTGTAGCCGGGGTTGGCCCGCAGCTTGGCCAGCGCCGCGTCCGGGTCACCGAGGGCGAGGAACTGCCAGAGGATGTCCTGCCACACGGTGGGTTCGCCGCCGTTGTTGCGGACCAGTTCGGCGTAGTTCGCCTTGTTGTAGGCCGGGCGGTAGCCGAGGTAGAGGTGGCCGCCGGTGACGGGGAGCATGTTGATGCCCTGGATCATCTCCGGTTCGGCGCTGAACCAGGTCGCGTACGCCCCGCCGTCGCCCCAGACCATGCCGACGGTCGAGTGCCCGAACGCCGCCGGGTAGTTCTCGTCGTCGACGTCGAACCAGTATTCCTGGATGGCGGCGGCCTGGGTGGTGTAGATGAACACGCCCGCGTCCCGCACGGCGGTGTTGCCGGTGGCCTGACCCCACTGGATCAGCGCGTTGGCGAAGTTCATCCCCTCCGACGAGGACTCCTGGTTGTTGCCGGCGTTGAACGAGCCGTGCCCGGAGGCCCAGTCGTGCCCGGCGTAGATGTCGAAGTCCCGCAGGTAGGGGAAGCGGGTGTCGGACCGCTGGTAGTTGTTGGCGTCCCGGATGAGCAGGTCGACCATGCCGCCGTACTGGCTCTGTGCGGCCCACGCCGGGTCGAACTTGGCCAGCGTCGCCGCCGCCGCGATGAAGTACCCGTAGTGGAAGTGGTGGTCGTTGAGTTCCTGGTCGGACCCGTACGACGCCGGGTAGCCGATCAGGGTGCCCCAGTTGCGGTCGTAGTAGAAGACCTTCGCGGTCTTGCCCGGGGTGGCGGTGAACCAGTCGGTCAGGGTGCCGCGGATCGCGGCCAGCGCGGCGTTGCGGGTCTCGGTGTCACCGACCTGGTCGGCGATCTCGGCGATCCGGGCGGCCCGGCCGAGGCCCTTGCCGGTCCAGTAGGTGTCGCCGCCGCGCTGGTCCATCGGGTTGCCCCGGACGGCGGCGAGCTGCTCCTTGAGCTGGGCCAGGTCGGAGCCGGAGCCGGTGGCCACGGCGGGCACCTCGGGCAGGACCCCGTGGAACTTCATGGCGGTGCGGAAGGAGGCCACCCCGGTCAGCACCTTCATCCGGCCGCGCGCCGACGGGTAGGTCTGGGTGAGCGGGGTGCTGCCGGTGAGCGCCTTCCACTGGTGCGGGTAGAGGCTCACCACGGTCTGCGTGGCGGTGCCCTCCCGGGCGGTGGTGGTGAACGAGTACGTGGTGTTCACGGTGCTGGTCGCCGGGTCGTAGGTGTAGCCGACCCGGGTGCCGGTGACGTGCGCGTGGGCGTACCGGCCGTAGCTCGTGGCGAGCGAGGCGCGGGCGGTGGCGTCGGCGGTGGGCGGCAGCAGGGCGATCGAGAAGTAGCCCTTGCCGGCCAGGGTGGAGGTGATCCGGCCGTTGGTGACGGTCCAGGTCGCGCCGGTCGGGGCGTACCCGACGTAGTCGTGGCCCCGGACGGTGAAGCCGATGGTGCCGCCGCTGTTGGACCAGACGGTGGCCGCGCCGCCGGTCGGGTTGATCTGGGCGTCGCCGCCGCTGGCCTGGAAGTAGGCGAACGGCAGCCCGTGGCCGATGGTGGCGCGCAGGGTCCGCGCCCCGTCACTCCAGTACGGGGTGACCGTCCAGTCCGTCCAGTCGTCGACCTTGACCACGGGTGCGCCGAGCGCGGCCACGCCGACCCGGATGTCCTCGGTGTACGTGTACTTGAACTCGCCCACCCCGGTCGAGGTGCCGGTGACGGTGGCGGCCGACGGCGCCGAGAAACCGAGCCCGTCGGTGAACGTCTGGTAGGACACCGGGTGGGCGTGCAGCGGCTCGCTGTAGGAGCAGTTCGTCTTCTTCCACAGCAGCGACGACCACCAGTCGTTGGTGGGGACCGGCCCGGCGGGGGCGTTCGCGGTGGCGTACTGGCGGGGGTTGGTGGACAGGTCGCCGCAGCCGCTGGGTAGCGGGCCGACCGGGTCGGTGGTGTAGCTGCCGGCACCGACGGTGGCCGCCTCGGCGGGGGCGTCGGCGGTGGTGAGGGTGAGGCCGCCGACGAGGACGGTCAGGGCGGTGGTGGCGGCGAGCACCCAGGGGGCGCGGCGGCGGGGGACGGGAGGTGTCATCGTGCCTCCTCCGCGCGGGGCGGGTGGGCCAACTGCGCGCGGTTCGTCGGAATTCGAGGGTTTCATGGGTCGAGAGAGCGCTCTCTCTGCCCCGGACGTTAACCGACGGGTAATACCTACGTCAATGCGTGCGGCCGATGACGCCGCCGCCGACCCCCGGTCAGCCTGCGCCGGAGGAGCCGCGCGGCGCGCGCGGGCAGCCGTGCTCACGCTCCCAGGCGGTCACCGCCGACACCGGCGACCGGTTGCCCTTCTTCCGCCACGAGTCCAGGTACTTCGCCGGCCACACCACACCCCGCCGGATCCACCAGTCGTCGTGCCCGGTGCACTTCGGCGACAACCCGAAGTGCAGGTGACAGACGTTGTTCGCGTTGCCCGTCCGGCCCACCTCGCCGAGCCGCTGCCCGGAGCGCACCCGGACCCCGGCCTCGATGCCCGGGTCGACCACGCTCAGGTGCGACCCGTAGTACCGCACCCCGTCGTCGCCCAGCAACGACACCGACAGGCCACCGTTGTACGGCCCCAACGGCCCGCTCTTGCGGAACCGGTCCACCCGGCTCACCTCAAGGACCGCCCCGTCGGTGACCGCCACCACCGGCTCACCGCAGTCGGCGAAGATGTCGGTGCCCGGGTACCCCGAGTGCGTCGGGTGGTAGGCGACGTTGCCCGCCCGTACCGGGAAGACCCGGCGCAGCGCCGCCGCATCCGGCGTGGCCGACGGCGACGCGGTCGCGGTCGGCCCGGCGGTGCCCGAGGGGGTGCCCGCCGGGACCGTCGGGGTCGCCGGCTGGTCGCCCGTCGCCACCGCCGACGGGCCGTCCCAGACCGGGCCCGCGACCGGCTCGTCCGTCCCGCACCCGGCCAGCACCGCCGCCACGAGCAGCAGGACGGGGTACGCCGGACGGGTGCGCCGTGGGCCGGGCCGCAGCAGGGACATTCGGACATCCTGACAGACGGCTACCGTGGAGGTCGCACCGACAGCGGCACCCGGCCGACGACGGCTCCCCGCAACGGCCCGGCTGACCGTTACCGGCCGGCAGCGGTGCGACGGGTTCCGTCCGGCCGGAGGGGAGCAGTGACCATGACGAACCACCAGCCCGGACGCGTCCCGTACGCCGCCTCGGGGCTCTTTCCCGCCGGCCCGCCCCGCCGGCCGACGTGGCGGGAACCACACCCCGTCACCGGCGCGGCGGTGGCCTCCGGCGGCGCCCTCGCCGCCGCCTGGCTGGTGCTCTTCGGCCTGCTCGGCCACGACGTCGGAAGCTACGCCTGGTGGACGGTGATCGCCGGCGCGCTCGCCTGGCTCGCCGCGTTCGCCCTGGTCCGCTACGGCGACCGGGGGGCCGGCGCGGGTGTGGCCATCGTCACCGCCGGTGGCTGGAGCATCGCGTTCGCGATCGTCGTGGTGCGGTGGGCGGTCAGCGCGGACTGGCCGATGTGGTGACCCAGCGTCGTCGCGCGGCTTCGTTTGCCGCACCATCTTGACGTACCCGCTGTGACTGGGGACGCTCTTCGGTATGGCCTGGAACACCCCGCGGCTCGACTCCGAGCGGAGCCGCCGCCGCCTCCAGATTCTCGCCGAGCTGGCGGGAGCCCGCGCGGTACGCCAGCGGGAACGGCCGCAGCGGGAACGCACCGAGCGGCTGCGCCAGCTCATCGCGACCCGCCGCCGCGTCGCCGGCTGACGAACTTTCCCCGGATTGCCGGCCCTTCGGGGCGTTGAGCGGTCGGCTGCCGACCCGACCGGTTAACGTGCACGCGTAACGAGTCGGCTGTGCCGAGGTCTTTGGGGGAACCATGTCGTACTTCGCTGCCGCCGTGGTGCGCGACGAGGGCGGCTGGAACGCCGCCGAGGTGAACCTGCGCGGGGCCACCGACATCGACGAGGTCGCCGACCGGCTGCGCGACGTCGAACCCGACGCCGACGTGTCGCTGCTCTTCGTCGAGGCCGACGACGCGTATCTGGTGGTGCTGCGCCTCGACGAGGGGGAGGACCTGCGGGTCTTCGGCTCCGACTCGGCCTACGCCGAGGAGTCCCGGCTCGGCGCGCTGCTCGTCGGCGACCTCAAGACGTCGGTCACCGGCCTCGACGACGTCGACGAACCGCCGTCGGCCACCGCCGGTGGTGGCGACGAGGAGAGCGAGCAGCCGGTCGTCGACCCGGAAGCCGACCCGGTGGGCGACGCCGACATCCTCGCCGACCTGGGCATCTCCGCCCAACGCCTGCTCAAGCTCTGCGCCCACGAGGGCATGCTCCCCGCCGACGTGACCGCCGAGGTGTGCCAGGTGCTCGGCTGCGCCGACGAGGTCGAGGAGCTGCGTGAGGTCTGACCCTCCATACCCCGACGACGCCACCGCAGGGTCGTCCGGGGCCGGAGGTGGCCCGGCGTGGCCGGGTGCGGCCGGGCCGGTCGACGCGACCGATCCCGCCCTCGGCACCGTACGGCCCGGGCAGCCCACGCCCGGCGCGATCGGGCGGGTCGGTCCCGGGGCGACCGAGCGGTTGGCCGGGCCGGATTCCGTCGGCCGCCGACAGCGGCACGAGCGGTGGATGCGACGCGCCCTGGAGATCGCCGTCACCGGTCCGGACCTGCCCCCCGCCGGGCCCGACGGGGTGGTGGGGGACGTGCCGGTGGGGGCGGTGGTCTACGGCCCGGACGGCACCGAACTGGCCGTCGGCCGCAACGAACGGGAGCTGACCGGGGACCCGACCGCGCACGCCGAGGTGCTCGCGCTGCGCCGGGCCGCCGCGCGGTCGGGCCGGTGGCGGCTGGACGACTGCACCCTGGTGGTCACCCTGGAGCCGTGCACGATGTGCGCGGGCGCGCTGGTGCTGGCCCGGATCTCGACAGTCGTCTTCGGTGCCTGGGAACCCAAGACCGGCGCCGCCGGATCGCTCTGGGACGTCCTGCGCGACCGCCGGCTCAACCACCGCCCCGAGGTGTACGCCGGGGTCCTGGAGACCGAGAACGCCGCCGTCCTGCGGGCCTTCTTCCGCTGATCCCGGCCCTTGATCGACCCAACGGGGCCGATGTTGCGGTATCCGCGCCCCGGCGACACCGCAACACCGGCCCCCTTGTGAGCCGTCAGGGCGGCGGTCAGGAAGCGGCGACGGTGTCCAGGGCGATCTCGACCATCTGGCCGAAGGTCTGCTCACGCTCCTGGGCGGTGGTCTTCTCGCCGGTCTTGATGTGGTCGCTGACCGTCAGCAGGGTCAGGGCGCGGGCCTTGAACCGGGCGGCGATCGTGTAGAGCGCGGCCGACTCCATCTCCACCGCCAGCACCCCGTAGTCGGCCAGGGTGTCGTACAGGTCGGGGCGGTCGGTGTAGAAGGCGTCGGCGGCGAGGATCGGACCGACGTGCACGGTGATGCCGCGCCGCTCGGCCACCTCGACCGAGGTACGCAGCAGCCCGAAGTCGGCCACCGGGGCGTAGTCGATCAACCCGTCGAAGCGCATCCGGTTCATGTTCGAGTCGGTCGACGACCCGATCGCCGCGATCACGTCCCGGAGCTGGAGGTCCTCGGTGAGCGCGCCGCAGGAGCCGACCCGGACCAGCGTCTTCACGCCGTACTCGTTGATCAGCTCGTGGGCGTAGATGGACGCGGACGGCATGCCCATGCCGGAGCCCTGGACGGAGACGTCCACGCCGTTCCACCGCCCGGTGAAGCCCAGCATGCCCCGCACCGTCGAGTAGCAGGTGGCGTCCTCGAGGTAGGTCTCCGCGATCCACTTGGCCCGCAGCGGGTCGCCCGGCATCAGGACCCGCTCGGCGATCTCGCCCGGCTTCGCGCCGATGTGCGTACTCATGGCAAAGATCCTGCCAGGCCGGCCCGGGGCATACCGGTGCGGCATCCGAACCGGTGTTCCTGTACCCTCGTCGGCGGTGGCGTGTCCGAGTGGCCTAAGGAGCACGCCTCGAAAGCGTGTGAGGGTTTACGCCCTCCGCGGGTTCAAATCCCGCCGCCACCGCTCGTGAACAGCGAGAACGCCCGGTCGATCCGTGAGGATCGCACCGGGCGTTCCGCGTTTGCCGGACCGGGCCGGCCCCTGGTCGGAGCCGGCCCGCGACCGGGTCAGGAGGTGCCGGCGTTCCGGTGGCTCAGCCGGTAGGTGGCGGTGTTGCCGTCGGTGTCCAGCAGCACGGTGACCGGGCCGGGAGGCAGTGCGCAGGTGACGGTGCCCTGGGCGGCGCGGTCCGTCCCGCACGTCGACCGGCCCGTCCCGTCGAAGACGGTCAGCCGGGCCCGGCCGGTGCCGGCGGTGCGCGCCCAGGTGAGGGTCTGCCGGGCGGCGTGCTGGTCGGCCGGGACGGTGAAGCAGGCCGCGAGGCGGTCCGGGCCGGTGGTCACAGTGGTGTCCGTGGTGTCCCGGGGCAGCGTCGGGCAGGCCGGCGCGTCGGTCCGGGCGAAGCCCACCGTGTACGCCAGCTGCGTCACGAAGGTGTGCCCGGTGAGCAGCGCCGAGTGCGGTGCCGGGCCGTCCAGTTCGCAGCCGTGCCAGGTGTACCACCAGAGGCTGCACTCCGCCTCGCCGTCCGCGTCCACGATGTCGACGTTCAGCTCGGCGTCGACGGGCAGCAGCGTGGCGATCGACGCCCCGGACGGGGTGGGCAGGACCAGGCAGTCGATCTGGCCGGAGGTGTCGATCCGGCCCCGGTGCGGCGCGTCGGCCCAGCCGGCGTCGGAGACGGGTGTGCACCCGGTCGGCCGCAGCGGCAGCAGGGACACCGCGAACTCGGTGGTGCTGGTGGCGTCCACGCTGGCCAGCAGAGTGTGCCGGCCGGCGGGCAGCGGGCAGCGGACCTGGGCGCAGACCGTCCGGCCGGCGGTGTCGAGGACCCGGGCGAACGTGGTCACGTTGTCGCCGTGCAGGGCGGTCACCCGGTAGACCCCGGCGGCCGGGACGTCCAGGATCCGGCACGCGACCGGGGCCGGGGCGCCGGTGGGTGCCGTGCCGTAGCTGCCGGGTCGGACCGTGGGGCAGCCCACCGGGTCGGAGATCCGCCGGATACCCAACGGGTACGTCTCGGGGGCGTTCCCGGTCCACTCCCGGTATGAGATCACCCGGTAGTCGCCGTCGGCCGGGAGCACGCAGCCGACCTGGTCGGAAGGCTCAGTGCAGATCCGTTCGCCACCGCTGTCCATCGTCCAGCGTGCGCCGGACACGATGACCCGTTCACCTGCCAGGCCGGTGAAGGGATGGCAGTTGGTCTGTACCCGGGCGAGCTGGCGTACCTGGAGGGCCGGTTGGTCCCAGGGGGTGTAGCCGGTGTTCGGCGCGCATCCGTCGGCCCGGTCGAGCGGGTTCAGTGCCACCTCGTACCGGTGGGTCCGGTCGGCGTAGCGGGGGCTGCCGACCAGCAGGGTGTACCGGCCGGCGGCCGGCACGGCACAGACCGGGATGCCCTCCCGGGCGCAGACCTCAGCGCCCGTGGCATCCAGCACCTGCCAGTCGAAGCTGGTGGCGTCGAGGCTGACGGCGCGGACGAGCAACGGCCGGGCCGCGTCGGTGCTGAAGGTGTGGCAGGTCGTCTCGCCGGCCGGGGTAACGCCGCTGTTCACGGCGCTGCCCGGGTCGCCGTACCGGGCGAGCGGCAGGCTCTGGCAGCCCGCCGGGTCGGACAGCCGCCGAGCCTTGACCAGGTGGGTGCCCTCCTTGCCGTACTGCTCCCAGCTCAGCAGCCGGTAGGGGCCCGGCCGGTCGAGCCGGCAGTCACCTCCGCCGTAGGTCAGCTCGCAGAGCGTCAGCTGCTGCCCGTCGAGGATCAGCCCCCGGATGTCGCGCGGACCGCCCGGGTCGGCGAACCGCAGCAGCGCGCCGCGCGGCTGGTCGAACAGGTGACACCGGGCGGCCGCCCCGGCCGGCAGTGTCACGGTGCTCCCCGGCGACCCGAAGTCGAACAGGTCCACCGGCAACTGCCCGCAGCTCGACGGGGTACGCGTCGACTCGGCTGCGATCGTGTAGTCGCCCCGCCCGGTGGAGTACGGCAGTTGCAGGCTGATCCGGTACGCCCCGGCGGCACCGACCCGACAGCGGTTCGCGTCCACGCCGAGCCGGCAGAACTCCCGGCCGGTGGCGTCGGTGACCCGGCCACCGACGGAGTCCCGCCCGGTGCCCCGACCGAGCTGGATCAGCAGCAGGTCGTCGGCCGCGGTGGTGGTGACGGTCCAGACGTCCTGCGCCTGGTCGACGATCGCGGTGCAGGTGACGACCGTGCCGAGGGCCAGACCGCCGCCGCAGCGGGAGCGGGGTGGCTTGGGCTGCCGGACGATGGTGGTGGACCGGGTACGTGGCTGTTCGGTGCTCAGCCCGGCGGCCTGCGCACCGGGGGCCGGGGTCGCCGCCCGGTGCGGCACGGCCCGCTCGGCTGCGGGGACCGGCACGTCCCGGTCCGGTGTGTTCCGGCCGGATGCGGCGGCCGGCGTCTCCCGGGCCGTGGCGGGCGGCGGCGGAAGGTCCGATGTGGCGGGTGCCGGCGAACGGGTCGCCCCGCTGTCGGACGAACCGACCGCCGCAGCCGGGGTCGGTGCCCCGTCACCCGTGGCGATCGGGCCTACGGCCAGGGTCGAGACGAGCAGGGTGACAAGCGCGAGGCGCGGCAGTGACGTCCCAGCCCGGATTACCGGGCGGGACATGACAGTGCGTGACATCTATCCCCCGTGACTTGCCACGCCGACTGCGTGGCCAGGAGATGTTCTCATCGGGACCGGTCACGGACAATCCACGTCGTGGTCGGAGTTCAGCAGGGGCTGTGGCCCTCGTCGAAGAGGCGGCGGGCCCAGTCGGCGTACCCGGCGATGATCTCCCGGACGGCCGTGCCGTCGTGCAGGAAGAGGTACCCCCGGTCGCCGTCGCGGGTGAGCAGCCCGTCGAACCGGTACGTCCGCTGTGGAGCGCGCAGCCGGACCGCCGACGGGTAGCGGGCCAGCACCTCCCGGACGGGGGTGCCGACGGTGATCCCCTCCGGGGTGCTCATCGGGTCGTCGAGCCAGAGCAGCACCAGCCGGCCGTCGACGAAGATCGGGCTGGCCGTACCGTGCCCGACCAGCGTCGTACCGCAGGTGTCGGCGTCGGTGTGCAGCACCCCGCGCCGGGTCAGCTCGGCCTCGGTGTCGCCGAACGCGGCCCCGGCCACGCCGTGCAACCCGACCACCTGGCTGACCCCGATCGGTCGGGCCGGAACCTCGGGTCCGGACGGATGGCTGCCACTGCCCGCAGCCGTGGCAGCCAGAATCAACGCCGCAAGAACGGCAAATTGTCGTAATTTCATGGAATCCCCCAGTCCCCAACGGGACCGGGGCGTTCAGGTTGCTGGTCTACCCCGAATTCCTGCTCCTCCCATTCCTCGGCCAGCTCGTCCCAGTAGTCGGCGGTCAGCCCCCGCCGGCCATGGGTCAGCCAGCCGGCCGTGTTCCGCTCCAGGTGCAGGCCCAGTTCGGCGAACGGGTCCAGCCACCGGCCGGGCTCCACGCCGAGCCGGGCCAGCGCCGCGTTGATCGGCCACTCCCCGCGCGGCAGCGTGAAGGTACGGTCGAAGCTCGGCCCCCAACTCAACCGGCCGCCCAACCAGACCGCCGACGCCTGGTGGCCGAGCCCGCCGGCGAACTCCGCCTCCAGGTACGCCACCGGACCCCGCCGCGACCAGCTATCCAACAGTCCACCCAGGGCCGGCGAGATCACCAGCTCGAACGGCTGCTCGGCGGTGGGCTCCCCGGGGTGGTAGTCCGGCAGCGTGCCGGTCAGCTCCTCGACCAACTGCGGAGTCACCGGCAGCAGCGCGAAATCCTGCCGCAGGGCGGCCAGCACCGCGTGATCCAGGTCGGCGGTCTGCTCGCGGAGCAGCTCGACGTCCGCGACGACCGCGCTGAGCTGGTAACTCATCCGACCCCCCGCCGTCCACACCCTGTGGATAGCACATGTGTACGACGGAACTGGAGGCCGCCGTGACTGCCCGCACCGTACCGATCCGGTACGAGAATCCCGCCGAGCCCCGGCGTGCGCGCGGTCAGTCGTGTTCGGCGGCGATCTCCCGCAGCAGCCCGGCGAGCAGTTCCGGATGGGAAAGCAGCGGATGGTGCCCGGTCGGCAGCTCCACCGTGCGCCCCGCCCGAGCCGCCTGGGCGCGCTGCACCTCCGGCGGGGTGGCCCGGTCCCCGGCGCAGACCACCGCCGTCGACGGGGTCGACCGCCAGCCCGCGTAGCGGACCGGGGTGGTGAGCGCGGCGGCATTCTGCCGGACCAGCCGGGTCATGGCGCCCTCCACCGCCGCCTCGTCACAGTCGTGCAGGAACAGTGGTGGGACCAGTTCGGGCCGGGCCGCGAACGTGCCGTCGGGGAAGAACTCCAGGTGGGGCGCGGGTCCGGCGGGCCCGAGATCGGCCAGGGACTCACCCACGTCGGGCAGGAACGAGCTGACGTAGACGAGGTGCCGGACGTCCCCGGCGTCGGCCGCCGCAGTGGCGACCACCCCGCCGTAGGAGTGACCGACGAGGATCGTCTGCCCGCCGTCGCGCAGGACCCGACGGGTTTCCTCGACGTCGTCGTCCAGCCCCGCCCGCCGGCGCGCGTCCGGCAGTTCGCCGCAGCTCGGTAGCCGTACCGCGACGCTCGTCGTACCGCCGGCCGCGAGCAGCGCGTCGACCCGGGACCACCACCACGCCCCGTCGCGTACGCACGCCCCGTGCACGAAGACGATCCGCATCGCTGCCTCCCCGACCGGGCCGCTGTTGCGGAGAACCCTAGGGGTCGGGGCGGGGGCCGGGGTGACCGTTCTGCCGTGGGCATAGCGCGGCGCGACCTTGGCCGGGTGTCCGTGGAAACGACGAAGGGTCGGCTCCCGAACGGGGCCGACCCTCGCGTTGGTGCTGCTCAAGAGAGCGGAGGATACGAGATTCGAACTCGTGAGGGTTTTATCCCAACACGCTTTCCAAGCGTGCGCCCTAGGCCTCTAGGCGAATCCTCCGCGAGCCAGGATACAGGTCCCCGGCGGCCGGGCCACCCCACCACCCCCCGAAGATCCACCCGGGGTCGGGTAGGGTGGGCGGTACCTCCCGTGCGGCGGTATCTCGTGAACCTCCCCAGGGCCGGAAGGCAGCAAGGATAAGCGAGCTCTGCCGGGTGCACGGGAGGCCTTTTTGTCTCCGCCCACCGGTACCGTACCTGCGGGTCGGGTCCCGGGGTGGTGGGTGGTCACCCGCGCCCGACCGGCGCAGAATGGCTCGGTCGAGAGGAGGCGGGGCGAGTGACGCTGGCGCTCTACCGCAAGTACCGGCCGCGCACCTTCGCCGAGGTCATCGGCCAGGAGCACGTCACCGAGCCGTTGTCGCAGGCGCTGCGCAGCGGTCGGCTCAACCACGCCTACCTGTTCTCCGGCCCCCGGGGCTGCGGCAAGACCTCCAGCGCCCGGATCCTGGCCCGTTCGCTCAACTGCGAGCAGGGCCCCACCCCGGAGCCGTGCGGGCAGTGCGACTCCTGCCGGTCGCTGGCCGTCGACGGCTCCGGCTCGATCGACGTCATCGAGATCGACGCGGCCAGCCACGGCGGCGTCGACGACGCCCGTGAGCTGCGGGAGAAGGCGTTCTTCGCGCCGGCCCGCAGCCGGTTCAAGATCTACGTCATCGACGAGGCGCACATGGTCTCGTCGGCCGGCTTCAACGCCCTGCTCAAGCTGGTCGAGGAGCCCCCGGAGTACGTCAAGTTCATCTTCGCCACGACCGAGCCGGAGAAGGTCCTCGGCACGATCAAGTCGCGGACCCACCACTACCCGTTCCGGCTGATCCCGCCGAAGGTGCTCCGGCCGTACCTGGAGCAGCTCGCCCAGGCCGAGGGGGTGACGGTCGATCCGGCGGTCTTCCCGCTGGTGGTGCGCGCCGGTGGTGGCAGCGCCCGGGACAGCCTCTCCGTGCTCGACCAGCTCATCGCGGGCGCCGGCCCGGAGGGGGTCAGTTATCCCCGGGCCGCCGCGCTGCTCGGCGTCACCGACTCCGCGCTGATCGACGAGATGTGCGACGCGCTGGCCGCCGGGGACGGCGCGGCGGCGTACGCGACCGTCGACCGGGTGGCCGAGGCCGGTCACGATCCCCGCCGGTTCGCCGCCGACCTGCTGGAACGCCTGCGTGACCTGATCGTGCTCCAGCAGGTGCCGGACGCCGCCGGCAAGGGCCTGATCGACGGTCCGGCCGACCAGATCGAGCGGATGGCCGCCCAGGCCCAGCGGCTCGGCCCGGCGACCCTGTCCCGCTGCGCCGACATCGTGCACAACGGCCTGGTCGACATGCGCGGCACCACCGCTCCCCGGCTGCTGCTGGAGCTGATCTGCGCCCGGATGCTGCTGCCCGGCGTCGACGACTCCACAGGTGGCCTGCTCCAGCGTCTGGAACGGATGGAACGCCGGCTCACCCTGGGTGCCGTCGACCTGCCGCCGGCCGCCGCCGGCTCCGCACCTCCCCCCGCCCCCACCGAGGTACGCCCCCAGCCCGCCCCGGCCGTCGCCGACTCCCCGGCGGCTCCGGGAGCCCTCACCGGGGCGGCTGCCGCGCGGGCCGCCGCTGCCCGCCCCGGATCGTCCCCACCGGCACCCGCCGCGCCGACGTCGGGTGGCACACCGGTCGCCGACGCGGCTCCGGTACGCCGTCCGGTGCCGCCGTCGGCGGTGCTGCCCGATCCGGCGACGCCCGAGCCACCCCGTCCGGGCAGCGACCCGGTGGGTGCGCTCGACGCGGTGGCCGTCCGGCGGGCGTGGCCGGAGGTGGTCGGCAAGGTCAACCGGACGAACAAGCGGATCGCCGCCCTGATGCGGGACGCCGTGGTCCGGGACCTCGACGGGGACACGCTGGTGGTGACCGTGAAGTCGGTGGTGCTGGCCAAGATGATGGCCGACCACGCCCGGGTACTCACCGACGCGCTCTACGAGGAGTTGGGCGGTCGCTGGCAGATCCGCTGCGAGGTGGCCGGCGAGCGGGGCGGGGTGACCCCCGGTGGTCCGTCCCGTCCGGCCCGCCCGTCCACGCCTCCCGCCGACTCTCCGCCCGGCCCGCCCGACGGTGGCGCCACCCCCCAGCCGGCCCGTCCGTCCGCCGGCCCGGACGCCGGTTCCGGTCCCTCGGGCGTGCCCGGCGGACCGGCGGCCCGGCCCGACACCTTCCCGCCCGCTGACGCGACCGGCGCGAACGGCGGGCCCAACGCGCACGGCGCGGCGGGCGGGGCCGGCCCCGGTGGCCCGCACGGGGTGCCGGGTGCTGCCGGTGCGGTGGACGGCTCGGGCGCGGGCGGGGCGACCGCCGTGGCGGTGCGGGCTGGCGACCCGCAGGCGCAG